>JAFZSM010000023.1 GCA_017619385.1 Bacillota bacterium | reverse complement strand
TCCCTGTCTGTGACGACCTGTTCCCTTCTGACGGAAAGGCTTCTTGCCGCCTCCTCTGACTTCGCCCCTTGTCAGTGCTGACTGCGTTCCCTGTCTCTGGTTTGCGAGATAGTTCTTTACAACTGCATGAACAGCATATTCATTCGGCTCGATTCCGAAGACTTTGTCGGAAAGATCGAGCTTTCCGGCCTCTTCACCGGCCATAGTAAGCATTGTTACTTTTGCCATTTGAGTTTCTCCTTTCTATCTCTACTTCTGAGTCTTGACTGCAGTACGGATCTTGAGAAGTCCGCCCTTGTGTCCGGGAACAGCACCTTTTACGAGGAGAAGGTTTCTGTCTGCAATAACTTTAACGAGTTCGAGGTTCTGCATCGTGACTGTATCGCGTCCTGTTCTTCCCGGGGCATGATGTCCCTTGAAGACTCTTGACGGATAAGTTGCTGCTGCGAGACCGCCGGGCAGTCTCTTATGCTTGGAACCGTGAGACATCGGTCCGCGTCTCTGGTGATGTCTCTTGATGTTACCCTGGGTTCCTTTACCCTTGGATGTGCCGGTAACATCGAGCAGCTGTCCTGCTTCGAAATCTGCAGCCGTGATGAGCTGTCCTACTTCGTAGCTCTCGCCCTCTTCAGGTCTGAACTCTGCAAGGTGCTTCTTGTAAGCAACTCCCGCTTTGTCGAAGTGACCTTTTTCAGGCTTGATGACTCTGCTTTCTTTTTTGTCTTCGTAGCCGATCTGGACACCGTAGTATCCGTCGTTCTCTACAGTCTTTACCTGAGTAACTACTGCAGGGCCGGCTTCAATGACAGTCACAGGAACTACTGCTCCTGTTTCGGAAAAGATCTGCGTCATGCCGATCTTCTTTCCTAAAATCGCTTTCATTGATTGTCCTCCTAAAGTTCTTTCAGCGGATTGATTACTGTCATGCGGGGCGTACTGTCTTCAGGAGCTTTGCGCTCCATCCTGTGTCCGCGCCCGTGCATCATAAGCAATCATTCAAAGCACATTAGTAATCTGTATCTTAACTAAGTACTTACAATTTGATCTCGATGTCTACACCTGCGGGCATGTCCAACTTCATCAGCGTGTCCATGGTCTTGGGTGTCGGGTTAATGACATCGATCAGTCTTTTGTGGGTTCTCTGTTCGAACTGTTCTCTTGAGTCCTTATACTTGTGAACCGCTCTTAAGATCGTGATGACCTCTTTTTCAGTGGGAAGAGGGATGGGTCCGGAGACCTCAGCACCGGTCTTCTTTGCTGCTTCGACGATCCTTGCAGCGCTCTGATCGAGGGCAGTGTGATCGTAAGCCTTCAGTCTGATCCTGATTTTCTGACTACTCATGTTTTTGTTTTTCCTCCTTGCTTTGATGTGGTTCCTTCCTCAAGGCGTGAGATTCCGAAAGGCCGAAACCGTTGAAATTTCATGCATTTTCGCTATTCTGCATGAGGTTGTTCTCGCCACACAACGCCTCCGCGCGTTTCTTTTTCCTTTACTCAAAGAAAAACGGCGAGAACGCCTTCGCCGGCCTCTTTCGGGTCGACAGTTCTCGGCAGAAATTATCTGATAGCGCAGTAACTTTCTGCGTCCCCGCTCGCCTCAAAACCTTGCATTTTCAAGCTTTTCAGCATGTTTTGCATCTGTTTCGGGGCATTAAGCAAGCCCTATTAATATACTGCTAGATTTTTAGGAATGCAAGCACTTTTTTTATTTTTTCGAAAATTTTTTTCAAGCCCCGAAAAGCCTGTATTTTCAAGCATTCCGGGGTTTGTAAAAGAACTTTTCGGATCCATCTTATGGGCTGTATTTTGCCAACTATCCCAGGCGTTTCTTTGATTTTGCACATCTTGTGGAAAAGATTGTGGAAAAGCACTATATCTTGGGTTTTCCATTGACCCTTTACTTTTTGATGGATATAACGAAAAGAGTTGAAAAGAGCGTATTTTCTTTGGTTTAAGGACATATCATGGATCAAAAAGACAGACAGATAGAAGAACTGAAGCAGCAAATAGAGGACCTCTCAAAAAGGCTCTGCGAAGCAAACGAGGCCAATACGGCAAAAGAGACCTTCCTGGCAAACATGTCTCACGACATAAGGACCCCCATGAATGCCATCGTCGGGATGACTTCCCTTGCTAAAAAGTACATAGATGAAAAACCCAGGGTGATCGACGCATTGAACAAGATAGATGCGGCGAGCACGCACCTTTTAAGCCTCATAAACGACATACTTGACATGTCCAGGATCAACTCGGGAAAGATGGAAATATCCATGGACGAGTTTTCCCTTCCCGAACTCATCAACGAAACCTACAACATCATCAGGCCACAGCTGGAACAAAAGGGTCACAGCTGGACTCTGGAGGCAGACGAACTCGAAACAGAGGACTATTTCGGAGACCCCTTAAGGATAAGACAGGTCCTTGTCAACGTGCTCAGCAACTCCGTTAAATATACACCGGCAGACGGATACATTTCCCTGTCGGTAAAAGAAAAAGCCCAGGGCAGCGGCGAAAGGATACTCAGCTTCATATGCACGGATAACGGCATAGGCATGAGCGAAGATTTCGTCCAAAGGATCTTCGAACCCTTCGAAAGAGTGAACAACTCCACTATTTCCGGCATCGAAGGAACGGGTCTTGGCATGAGTATAGTTAAAAAGATAGTAGATGCCATGAACGGGACCATACTCATAAAGAGCAAGCAGGGAGAAGGGACCGAAGTGACCGTAGAGCTTCCCTTAAAGCCTGTTTCTGAAGATCCTCATGCAGAGTCACTTTCAGGCAAGAGAGTGCTCGTCATAGAAGCAAACAAAAAATACAGAGAAAAATACACCGGCATCTTTGAAGAGACCGGAGTGGATTTCCGTCTGACAGGGTCTGCGCCTGAGGCCATCTCCGCCATCACTGACTCCGCCTTTGAGGGCAGAAAATACAGCCTTCTCATAATAGGAGATGAAAGGGTGGATACGGGAAGGATAGCCGTTAACACCCGTTCCATGAACGTCATAAAAGACGAGTACTACCGTCAGCTTGCTCCGGATCTTCCCTGGGACAGATTCTTAAGGGCCTCCCATCAGCAGATGAGCATAAACAGACAAAGCATATCCATGGAAAACCTCACCCGCGAAGAGCTCTCTGCAGTACTCGATTCCTGCTACGAAGTCTTCAAGGCGGAAGAGGAAGGCAAACAGCAGAGCATACGCTGGCTGTGGCCAAGATACGACATGGAATTCCATTGCGGTTATGCGGATCTTGAGACGACGATCAAGAGGCTCGAGGAGCTCATCGACGGCACCGAGGAAGGCAGATACGACGAGTCGGGCCTTTATGCCAATATCGAGCTGCCCCTTTACTACGCCCAATACATGAGAAACAACCCTCAGATGCAGACCGACGGGGACAAGCTCCGGTATCTGGACAAGGCATACAGAAAGATGGTGAGGACCCTTCTCTCTGTTCCCGCTGAAGAATTCAAGGAGTATTTCTTTTTCCAGGTCAGGACAGTCATATCCAATTTCTACGAGATTGAAGGATCCTATACTTATCTTGATCTCGTGCGAAACATAATCAGGCGTTTCTCAGGCTCCTACTACGTCAAAGGAAGGATGACCGGTGACATAATGAAAGCCCTGTGCGAGGAGCTCCTCGCTGCAGACGGCAGGTATTTCGATGATATACCCTTTATCGCAAAGACCGAAAGCGAAGAAAAGAAAAAGAAGGCTATTCTGGACTTTGCGGGAGAGTGCGGCCTGTTCCTTGATTTCGGAAGCATCAAAATGAACTTCCGCAAGATCGAGGATTCGAGAAGCTTCTTCGAAGACGACATGGAGATATACATGCTCCATACTCTTTCGGGATATGAGGATCTTAAGAGGAGAAAGAGCACTGAAGAGTTTGCGGACATCGCACTCGGACACCACAAATGGTACGACGGAAACGGAGGATATCCGGACAGCTACGTAAGGACTGACTCAGAGTACAGGCTGATGACCGACGTTGCCGCCGCTGCCGTTCACATAGTCTCTGAGGCAAAGACAAAAGATCTCGGGATCGTCCTTAAAGAGATGACGGGATCTTCTCATAGACAGTTTTCTCCCATAGTCCTTTCCTGCCTGGAAGATGAGGATCTGGCGAAAAAGATAAAGGAGACACTTGAAGGAGACGCGGTCTACTACAAAGAGATCTACGACGAACTCCACGCACAATGAAAACAATACTAAAGAGCGGAAGGCATGCCTTCCGCTCTGTTGTTTTGCTTCGTCCTATATATATTCTCTGCCTGTACACGTGCGCCACAAAGCATAGTATCTTATACCTATGTTCTCCTCTTTGGCGTTTATGTGTACCTCCACTATCTGATCCTTCCAGGTAAAGAATAGCCTGGTGGATCTGAAAAGGGAGAGTTTAGATATATCGGTCCATCTGAAGGTCGAAAACACGCCTTCCTCTTTAGGGCCGTTCTCTATTATGGCATTGGGGACCTCGAGCCTGTCGCCGTAAACTCTGATGCCGTCGTCAACGCATATGGGCTCGTCCACAGTTTCCTGCAGTCTTTTCGCATTGTCCCTTAAGTATTTCTTCTGCCAGCGGGACCATGCAAGTACGCTTATCTTTCCCTTTGCATCTCTCAGATCCGCCGGAACGTCGTCAAGGCCCGAAGGCTTTCTTTCGCATTCCTTTTCAGGATTCAGGTATCCCTCTTCGTCATAGATCCAGGAAGCTCCGCAGCTGCAGCTGAACCTGTCGCCCTTTGAGCTTAAGTCTCCCACCGTGCCGCATTCGGGGCATACGTAAAGACTTGCTTCAAGCCCTTCGGCGAGAGCCTTGCATCTGTATTTCCAATGCCTCTTTTCCTGTTCCGCATAGGCGTCTACGTAAAGATCTCTCTTTATCAGCTCGTAGATCTCATCAACGGACATCTTATCCAGTTCTTCTCTGGAATATTCTCCGGCAACCTCTCCGTAGGTGCGGCCGCGCCTTTTGACCATGGACCACCTGGGAGTCTTTAAAAATCCGCCGACTTTTCTCATGGTGATGAGAGCACCGTCGGCCTCTTTCACAAGTTCTGCCGTCCTTTTTGATATGAAGCCCGTCTCTCCGTCCCAGGTCACGTTACCTTCAGGATACATGGCCACCGGTATGCCTGCCGCAAGGGACTCCTTTACAGCTTCTATGACGTCATCTGCAGGGGCTCCTTTTTTCCTCGGGATGGGGTTTGCCAGCCATTTTACGAAACAGCCCGGAAATCCTCTCATGATATTCGAGGAAGCCACGAAACGCATGAAACGCCTTAGTGCTATTACGTCCAGGAGCGGATCCAGGTTCATGGTGTGGTTGGCGAGGAGCAGCCAGGTATCGGATTTCGGCTTGTACGGTTTGTAGCTGAAGCCTGCTATTATGCGTATGACCCAGCCTGCGAGTATCCTTATGATACCTATGGCTATTTTGTTGAATGTGAATCCTTTACGGACTTCTTTGTATCTATCCATTTAAATTATTTCTTCTTCTTGAAGATGCAGCTTCTGAATATTACCAGCTGCAGAAGCAGGAAATATGCTGCGCAGATCAGGAGTATCATCAGAGCCGTTTTGGGATCCGCAGCGTTCTTTGTGATATTGGTAGCCAGCAGGAGCATGGGGAATCCCATGATGATGGCCGGGAAGTTCTGATATACCAGGTTTTCTGATGCGGGAGTCCTGAGGTCCGGATCCGCTGCACGAAGAAGCATCATACCGGTGCTTGCCGTTCCCGTGAGCATTCCGAAGAAAGCAAAGAACTGAGAGTAGCTGTACTCGGGGAAGACCTTGTTGCACACGAATCTTACGTAAACGAAGGTCACCACTGCGCCTACCGCCGCCAGTATCAGTATGGTGCCTATAAAGTTGGTGATCAGGTCTATCTGGATTGCGCAGATACCTGCGACTATCATAAGGTCAAAGGCAAAGCCTGAGATCCTGTTGAGCAGGTATACGTTGAGGTAATCCTTTTTGAGCCAGCCAATCTTTTTGAACAGATTGATGAAAGCCTTCACTATGACTGCGGAGAGAACTCCGAAGAGGAAGTTGAATCCGTAAACGGTGCCTATCATGCCGCCTGCCACTTTTCCCAGAGCAAACATGATGAAATAGGCAATTCCGTATGCTATGAGCACGAAGGCGATCTGTACGGAGAGCTTGTCGACGCTTTCGTTGTTGGGCACTTCGTTTTCACCCATGACCTCCGACATTTTGACGTCGAAACTGTCGTCTGCGACTTTGAGCTTGCCTTTTCTGATCAGGTGGTTGTAATTGGCCACACCGAATATACTGGCCACCAGGAATCCCATGGCTGCGATGGAAAGGCCCATGTTCGCAAAGGCTCCGCCGCCCAAAGTTGCATCGAAGTTCTTTCCTATATTGAGAGCCTGGCCCGTTCCCTGGCCGTAACCGAAGGCCAGAAGTATGCCGCTTCCGGGAGCCATGCCTGTGATGATCTTTGCTGCGATCAGGGTTATGCCTATACCGAAGACCGCCTGGAGAAGATAGCCGGATACTGTTAGGGCCCCTGATGAGAGGACTTCTCCGGAACGCTTCTTAGTGACCTTGCTTTCAGAAGGTCTTAGGGTCATGGCCACAAACCCGATACCGAGGCAGTGATAAGTCAGGACCTCCAGTATGGAATTGCCTCTTCCCGTCTGTGAAAAGAGGGGAAGATTGAAGAGGTAAGTCCCCTTGGTGTAAAAGAGGACCGTGGATATGATAAGTAATATGATACCGCCCATTACTGAGTTGGGTATCAGCTGTCTCCTGAAGAACGGGACCTTGGTCTTGATGACGTTGGCTAAAAGAAGGCTTGCAAACAGCACTCCTACCAGCAGCACCGGACCCCAGATGGCGGGATCATAAAAATTGACACTTTCGTATGTACTCATGATTTTTCCTCATTAAATATATAGACCATATCATTACAATATGGTCTATTATACACTATTGTGTAATAAAAGCGAGCCTTTTATTTTTTGGGTACCAGCTTCTCCTGTCCGCCCATGTAGGGACGAAGGGCTGCAGGGATATTCACGCTGCCGTCTTCCTGAAGGTTGTTCTCAAGGAAGGCGATGAGCATTCTGGGAGGAGCTACGCAGGTGTTGTTCAGGGTGTGGGGGAAGTAGTTTCCTTTTTCCTTGTCTCTTACCCTTATGGAAAGGCGCCTTGCCTGAGCGTCGCCCAGGTTGGAGCAGGAACCTACCTCGAAGTACTTCTGCTGTCTCGGGCTCCATGCCTCTACGTCAAGGGACTTGACCTTGAGGCCTGCCAGATCTCCCGAGCAGCATTCAAGGGTCCTTACGGGTATGTCGAGAGTTCTGAAGAACTCGACGGTGTTCTGCCAGAGTTTATCGAACCACATGGGGGAATCCTCCGGCTCGCAGATGACTACCATCTCCTGCTTCTCGAACTGGTGGATGCGGTATACTCCTCTTTCTTCGATACCGTGGGCGCCTACTTCTTTTCTGAAACAGGGGCTGTAGGATGTCAGAGTCTGGGGGAGTTCTTCCTTATCCAGGAGCTGTCCTATATATCTTCCGACCATGGAGTGCTCCGACGTTCCGATGAGGTAGAGGTCTTCTCCCTCGATCTTGTACATCATGTTCTCCATTTCGGCAAAGCTCATGACGCCTTTGACCACGTCGCCGTGGATCATGAAGGGCGGGATGAAATAGGTAAAACCTTTGCCTATCATGAAGTCTCTTGCATAGGAGAGTATGGAGCTGTGAAGCCTTGCGATATCTCCTTTGAGATAATAGAAGCCGTTTCCGGAAGTCCTTCTTGCAGAATCGATGTCTATGCCTGCGAGGCTCTCCATGATATCCGTATGATAGGGGACTTCATAGGGCGGAACCACAGGCTCGCCGAACTTTTCGATCTCCACGTTATGGCTGTCGTCGGGACCGATGGGAACGGAAGGATCTATGATGTTGGGTATGACCATCATTCTCTTGAGGAGCTCAGCCTGGCATTCTTCTTCCTGCTTTTCCAGAGCCCCGAGCTCGTCTGCGATCTCAGCCACTTTTTTCTTGGCCTCTTCGGCCTTGTCCTTTTCTCCGGCCTTCATGAAAGTGCCTATCTCTCTTGAGACGTCGTTTCTGATCTTTCTTAACTCGTCTCCTCTGTTCTTGGCAGCTCTGACCTTTTCGTCCAGCTCTATTACTTCATCCACAAGGGGAAGCTTTTCGTCCTGAAATTTCTTCTTGATATTCTCTTTTACTATTTCGGGGTTTTGTCTTACAAATTTGATATCGAGCATCTTATATCTCCTTGCTTAATTGTATATATTCTTCCAAAGACAGAGTCTCCGCTCTTCTCTTCGGATCGATTCCGTTTCTCAGCAGTATTTCTTCTATTTCTTCTTTCCCTTTGCCGTCAAAGCCCGAAAGGGAATTGGAGAGGGTCTTTCTCCTCTGCATGAAGGCCTGTTTCACCAGCCTGAAGAACTTTCCTTCCTCATCGGGAGCCAGGGCCCTTTCTTCTTTGAGGTCCAGCACCACCACCGAAGAGTCCACTTTGGGCTTGGGGTCAAAGCACTCGGCAGGAACGTCCAGAACCTTCCTCGCCTTCGCGTAGTACTGAAGGGATATGGACAGGACTCCGTAATCCTTTCCTCCGGGAGGGGCGACTATGCGATCCGCCACTTCCTTCTGGACCATTACCGTAATGCTTTTTGCAGGGACCTTCTTCTCAAGTATGCCTAAAAGTATGGGCGTCGTTATATAGTATGGGAGATTTCCCGCTATGTGCAGGTCTCCTCCTTCTTCCGGACTTACACCGGACCAGTCGAACTTCAGTATGTCCTCGTGGACGATCTCCACGTTGTCCCTCAGCGCAAACCTTGTATTGAGTATGGGTATGAGCCTGTCGTCAAGTTCGACGGCAATGACCTTTCCCGCCCTTTCCGAAAGGGCGTCTGTCAAAACACCCAGGCCCGGCCCTATCTCTACCACCGTATCCATAGGGCCGCAGCCTGCCGCTTGTGCTATTTGTTCTATTACGATCTCATCCTTCAGAAAGTTCTGTCCCAGGGATTTTTTAGTCTTGAAACCCTTATTGCTCATCTTCGATTATGTACATAACTTCGTTGGGATAGATCATGTGGAGCTGGGACCTGGCCTGACTTTCTATGTATTCAGGGCTTGAAACGTTCTCGAGGGTCGCTTCCAATTCTTCGATCTGCTGCTGGAGCTCACCGAGCTTTTCCAATGCCTCGTTCTTCGAGTCATTAAGCTCTTTTATCTGAACGAGCAGCTTGCCGAAAAGAGCCAGGACAACCAGGAACACTGCAAGAGCGATCAGGACATACTTTTTCAAGGCCTTGCTGCGCCTTGCAGCGGCCTCTTGTGCCTTTTTCTGATTCTCTCTTTTCTTCTCGAGCTCCTCTCTGCGCTTTTCGCGGCGGAGCCTTTGCTCCTCCGTGGTGTCGGTAGAGAGCATGGTTTCTGTCAAAATGTCCCGTTCCATCTTATCCTTTTGTAATAATATGATCGATTACTGATTCGTGTAGTTATCGAAGTAGCCGGAGATCCAGATGATAGGAGTTCCCTTGTCTCCGGATCCTGAAGTCAGGTCACAAAGGCTTCCCAGAAGGTCTGTCAGCTGGCGGGGAGTAGTTCCCTCGGAGGCCATGTTTCCTACCAGGTTGGCATCCTTTGTCTTGATGGCGTTTTCGATAGCTTCTTTGAGTTCTTCGCCCTTAAGATCTGCAAAATCGTTGTCTGCAAGGAACTTGAGCTTGAGTTCGTTGGGCTGTCCTATGAGGCCTGCTGTGTGGAAAGGCGATACAACAGGGTCTGCCAGTTCCCAGATCTTGCCCACTGGATCTTTGAATGCGCCGTCTCCGTAGATCATTACTTCTACGTGTTTGCCGGTTGCTCTGAACAGATTTTCCGCAATGCCGTCAACTACGGGCTGTCCGTCTCTTGGGAAGAGTTTCACGCTGTCTTCTGTGGCTTTGTTAGTTCCCAGAAGTCCGAACTTCTCGTTGTATCCGGATCCGTCAACGCTGGATGTCAGTATATCGTCCATGCCGAGGACGATCTCTGCACCTGCTTTGCGGAGGAGCTTCTTTGTCCTCTCCCTTGTGTGGATATCGCAGGTGATAACGTTCTTCGTATACTCGAGTATGGCTCTTGGATCGTTTGCAAAGAGAATAACAGCTTCAGCGCCGGAGCCCGTGATTATCTCTTTGTAGTATTCGATATAGTCTACGCCTGTGAATCTGTGCTTTTCGTATCCGAAGAGCTCTCTCCACTTGCTTTCCGTAAGAACATCCTTGTAGGGATCTACGCCGGCTTCGTCCATCGTATCTTCGGAGATCAAGTGGTTGCCCACTTCATCGGATGGATAGCTGAGCATGAGATAGATCTTCTTTGCAGCCATTGCCATACCTCTTAGTACAATAGCGAATCTGTTTCTTGAAAGAATGGGAAGGATGACTCCGAATTCACCGCTCGGGATCTTTGCCTTGACGTCGGCAGCTATCTGCTCTGTTGAGGCGTAGTTGCCCTGAGCTCTCGCCACTACGGACTCTGTGACGGCTATGACGTCTCTGTCCCTTATTTCGATACCCTCTTCGACGGAAGCCTTCAGTATGCTTTCCGTAACGATCTTGACGATATCATCGCCTGTTTTGATGATCGGAGCTCTTACGCCCCTGGAAACTGTACCAATACATCTTTCCATTGTGTTTTTTCCTCCTAGAGATATATATGTGAAGTTTTGTATAAACCTACCAATAGAGCACCGAATCCGGGTCGATGGGATACCCTTTGTACCTGACCTCGAAGTGGAGGTGGGCTCCTGTGGATATACCCGTGTTGCCGCTGTTAGCTATGTGCTGTCCCTGATATACCGAATCGCCCGTATGGACGAAGAGTTCGTTGCAGTGAGCGTAGATGGTCTCGTAGAGTCCTCCGTGGTCTATCTGTACCATGTATCCGTAGCCGGACGTATATCCTGCAAAGGTCACGACGCCTCCGTCGGATGCGTATACGTGGGATCCTTCGGGACATGCATAGTCGTTTCCTCCGTGGACTTCGGCAACGCCTGCGATACCGTAGCGCTCTCCGAAGTAAGCGGACTGGAACCATTGTGTAGTGGAGTCGAGCGGGAATATAAAGGTTCCCGTACCTATGGTCTGCGGGATGGGCTTGGTGCCCTGGTAGTAAACCGCATTGATGGGGTTGGACATCCTGGTGGAGGATATTATGGTCCTATCCTGCTCCACACCGTTTTCTCTCACTATCTCCGCTACGACCAGTTCTTTTCCGTTGACCCCTGCAGAGACCAAAGTCCTTTCATCCTCGTAAATGGAGGAGTTCTCTATATATTCGTTTTCGAAGGGGACGTCCTCCTCGTAAGTTGCCGTTTCCACCGAGTGTATATGGATGAGGGCGTGAGCCTCCTGGCCCTCCTCAAGGGGCACTGCGCTTCCCGTCTCAAGGTAGCGGAGGGCGTCATCGGCATTCCATATATCTCCCAGCAGCACCTGAGCTTCATCTATGGTGACGGTCTCCAGGAAAGTGATGGAGATATACTCTACGCCGGCCCGGTCTCCCGCATAGTCGTCTCTGAAGGCCGCTATGACAGCTTTGGCCACGTCTTCACTTTCAAGGATGACTGCAGTCTCGCCGTTGATCTTTATGGCGTAGCCCGTAGCCTGAAGGTCCTTCATGTAGTTGAGGACGTTGAGTATCTCATCCGAGCTGTCCACGTCAAGCTTGAAGCCGAAGACTCTGCTGAACTGTATGTCTCTTCTTACATCCAGGTTGATGTTGGCTCCCGTGACTTCGGAGAGTTTATCACCCAGTACCTCTATGGTCCTGTATACTTCCTGTTTGCTCTTTGCCGTTCCCAGCTTCTTGCCGTAATAGCTGTATTCATAGGCTGATACGGAGCTTATGATGATGAGGACCACGGCGGTGGCGCTGACCACCGACGAGAAGGTCATGAACAGCCTTCTTTTGTGCTGGTCCATGATGAATATGATATCCCAGATCTTGTCGCTTACCCAGTCAAAGATCACGGACAGATAGTATCCTATACGCCTTATGAGATTTGCAAAAAAGATGACTATGTCCCAGGTATCTCTGGACACTTTGCATATGAAGTCCCAAAGAGTCTCTTTGAGGTTGTCAAAGGCCATGAGTAAGGGTCCCCAGGCGTCGCGGAACACCTTTGCGTAAACTTCTTTTTCCTGCTCTTCAGTGACGTAAGTTCTTGCTGCAAGTTCTTTGTGGGCTTTAGACAAGCCCTTTACCAGCCTGACTGTCCTTGAGACGAAGCTTTCGCGTCTTCTTCGTTTCTCCTTCTTCTTGCCGGCAGAGGCCTTGGCTTCGTAAATGGACACGGGAGTCGCTTCACCGGAGCCTGAACTGCTGCGTTTTGAGCTCTTGCTTCTCTGGCTGCGGCTGTTCCTCAGCTCTTCACGCTCTTTTTCTCTGAGTTTTGCCCTGTGCTTGAGGTCCTCTTCGAAATGCTCTTCATCTATGAGCCTTTCGAGCTTCTTCCTGCTTCTTTCGGCAGATCTTTCGATATCGTTCTTAGCCCAAAGCTGCCGCAGGTTCTGCAGGCTGTTCTTTTTGTCGTCTGTGTTGTTGTCTCTAATATCGTTGCTCATTTTTCACTTCTGCCAATCTGTCATAAAAGCAGCTGCATCTGGTCCCGTCTTCCAGGGTACCTGT
>JAFZSM010000022.1 GCA_017619385.1 Bacillota bacterium | reverse complement strand
TCCCTGCGTAATCCGTATCTACCAGAAGGCCTCCTTTATCTGCCGGTATGAAATATGTATTCGTATTGCCGTATCTCAGTCTGACCATATCAAATCACCTATGCACGTACATCCTGGTCTTCTTCTCTTCTCCGTCCCCCTGCACCATGCAAAGGAACTCCCAGCCGTAGCGTTCGTAAAACCCGATATGATCCGTGACCAGATACACGGGCGATATCCCTTTGCTTCTCAAATCTTCAACAGCCATATCAAGGAGCTTCCCCGCTATGCCTTTTCTTCTGTACCCTTCTTCCGTATATACTGCGCAGACGTTGGGAAAAAGATCCTTTCTGTCATGAAAGTCGTTTTCAATGACCCCGAGACCGCCGGCTATCTTCCCGCCGTCAAGGCACAGATACCAGCCGTATTCCGTGTTCCCTTCTAAGTAGTCATTCATACAGGAAAGATAAGCCTCCTCCGGTACGCCCCATTTTTCATGGAACCACAAAGCAGCGGCCTCCCTTAATTCCGGCTTCTCTCTTAAGCTGATATATATATATTGATCCTGCATATTTCCTCTATCTATGCTCAACGCTTTCCTTTGACTGTAAGTCCGAAGACAAATCCCGTAATGCCTCCTATGATATGAGTGATCTGTGAAATGCTGTCTATAGCTGTAATGCCATTGATTACTTCCTGACCAAGGTACAGTACCAAGACCAATATGGCTGTCAGCGGTATCTCTCCCTGGCTGACGGATGTAAAGGATGAAAGCACTATGAACATGAAAACTATGCCTGATGCTCCGAGAAGACCTCCCGCTCCGAAGAACATGTGGAACGCCCCTGTAACAAGCGCAGTGATCAGGATGAAAGTCAGCATCTTTCCACTGCCGTACTTTTCCTCAATCCCCGGGCCCAGAAGAAGTATATACAGCATATTGCCGATATAGTGCGAATAGCCCGAATGCCCAAGAACGTGACAAAAGATCCTTACGAACGTCAAAGGATCCCTGAAGCTTGCCGGATAGACCATGAACAGATGATTTGTTGTCCATCCTCCTGTAAGAGGTCCCAGCAGAAGAGCTGCCAGGGAAAGGAAAGCGAAGAGGAGCGTTACAGGTGCATTGAAACTGATGACTATCTTTTGTTTTGACATAATATCTCATCCCCTATTCTTTGAATGCTATTTTCTCAAGCTTAAGCAGTGCTTTTTTGTTCTCAAGACCTCCGCCGTATCCTGTAAGTTTTCCTCCTGCCCCAAGCACCCTGTGACAGGGTACTATGATGCAAATGGGGTTTCTTCCCACGGCTCTTCCCACTGCCTGAGCGGACATTTTGTTTATCCCCTCTTCTTTTGCTATTTCTCTTGCGATATCCCCGTAGCTGACCAGTCTTCCGTAAGGGATCCTCAGCAGCTTCTCAAGCACCTTTGCTCTGAACGAAGATAAATTCTCGAACTTCATTCTCGGAAGGAAACCGGGATCCTTTCCCGTAAAGTATATATCGAGCCACCTCTTTGTCTCTTCGAAAATAGTTAGGGACTGCTCTTCGCCGAGGGTTTTCAGATCTTCCGTGTTTTTTGATCCGTCGAAAAGCAATGCCGTAAGATATTCTCCGTCGGACGCCATGATCAGATCACCATATTCTTTTGGAGTCCTATATCTGCAGATATACATTTAAAGGTGTTCCCGTATCCATTTATGAACTAATTCCATCATTTTCGTTATTTTTTCTCTGTATTGAAAAGCAGCGCTCCGAAATAGGTCACCGTATTCTGACCGTTGTTATACTTAACGTTCGCTTCTTTTGCCAGATCGTTCACCAAAAAGCCGTAGCCTTCAAGAGAGTGATGGAGAAGGTCGGGGAAACGGCAGGGCTCATCAGGGTATGTACACTCTTTGCAGCGCCCGCAGCCTTCGTTGGAAAGAAGCATGAAATCTGAAAGACACGGCTTCAGTTCCTCATGGAACGAGTCCGCCAGCTTTTTAAAATCCTTCAATCCTCTCATCATCCCTTTGATGTCAAAAGAATTTTTAGTCTCGTACTTCTTTGTGAACAGCATCATATTATCGTACTGCTCCACCCTGTTTTTGCATTCTTCAAGAGTGCCCACAGCCGGCGGGCAAGCCCAGCAAGACCCGTAATTGCGGCAGGTATTCCCTTCACATATCTTCCGTATGTCCGGATAGTACTTAAGATGATCTATTCTTACATATCCGTACTCGGTGAAACCGCACTTTTCTGCGATGCTTTCTATAGCTTTAAAATCAGACATAATATCCTTCCATACAAAACAAACTACTAAGACTGCTTCCGGCTCCCTGACAAATTTGGATTTGCTGATCTTGATTACAGTTTCATCATAGACGCTCCAGCACCCCGTCAAACCTGTATCTGGCGATCCAGCCATTCTTTTAGCCCACAAACTTAAATTTTCCTCCGGATTTCAGTTTGCCTCGGGAACTGCTGTCTCTTCGTCCTTCGTGATGAACGGAACCGTAAATTCCGGATCTTTTCTCTTCTTCCTGATGATAAATATCATGACTATGATGAAAACCGTCACCCCAAATGCATTGAGTACTGCAAGGAAGTCGAAAACTTCAGGAAGGTTTTCAGTCAGTGAAAAGTCATACAGTCCGTGGATAAGTATGGGGATGAGCAAGCCCAGGAATTTGGCAAACTTGCTGCCGTTCTTCATTCCTTTGCTGTAGATAAGCCCCATTATGAGACCGTATCCCACATGACCCATCATAACTCCTCTAACGATGATCTGCCCTATATTGGTCTCAAGCATATAGACCACGTCTTCTATCATTCCGAATCCCATGGCGGAGATGGCCATGAATGAGATCACGTCGAGCCTTGAAACGGCTCTTTGCTCATTCAAAGCTTTCTTTGCCGTGCGGAACTTTACTGCTTCCTCTACAGTTGCGAAAATGACGAAAGTTTTGAAAAGAGCGTTTACGAGCCAGTGTATGTCTCCAAGGCCTGTCAATCCCCAAAGAAGCACTACGATCAGATCGGCCAGGGTGACGAGCGCTGCACTGAGAACGCCTTTCCAAAGCAGTTTGCCGCATGCTTTGCGGTAATCCGGATCTTCTCTGTTCTTCCTGAGAAAGAAAAACATCAGTATTGCCGGAATGAACGATAAAAGTAAAACTAATACACTCATGCTGTACTCCCGATATATCGATTATTTCTTCATTCGCCTGCTATGGCTACTTCTGTGAAGAGTATGCTCGGAGCCGTTACGTTCGAAAGGCCCCATTCAAGATCCGACCCGACTTCCTTTACCTTTTTCATCATATCGAGGAAATTCCCGGCCATGGTGATGAGGCTTACGCTCTTAGTTCTCTTTCCGCCTTCCACAAGGTATCCGGCGCACTGGAGAGAGAAGTTTCCCGTTACGTGATCTATGCCTGCATGAAGACCTGCAACGTCGTCGACTACAAGGCCCTCTCCCATCTCAGCCATGAGCTCTTCAAGGCTCTTTTCGCCCGGCACTATATAGCAGTTCATGGGCGATACGCCTACGGCTGAAGCATAGCCTGCTTTAAAGCCGTTTCCCGTGCTTTCGGTACCCATCTTGGCTGCGGTCTTTGAGTTCTGAAGGGCAAGGGCAAATACTCCGTCTTTTACCACTTCCTTTTTGTATGTGGGGCAGCCTTCGTCGTCATAGTTGTCTGTCTGATAGGATTCAGGGCATCTCGGGTCGTCTACAACGGTGATCTTGCCGCTGAAGATCTCTTTGCCCAGTTTATCTCTTAAGGGTGATATGCCCTTTGATATGAGGTCTCCGCTGAAAAGATAGCTGAATGCTCCCAGAAGGTCGCTCATGGCATCTCTGTCTATGATGACAGGGTAGTTACCGCTCTTAAGGGAGGACGCTCCCAGTTTCTTGAGAGCTTTGTCGCAGATTTTTTTAACGAAAGCTTCCTTGTCAAAGTCTGAGATCTTCTCTACAGCCTTGTAGTCAAAGGAATCTTTGACCTCTTCATTCTCCATTACGGCGCACTCCGCTATGACCACGTGGATCCTGCTCTTGTCCTTTACGGACAGTCCCTTGGAATTGACTATCTCCCTTTTTGAGACTATCTCTTCCCACTCTACCTCGTTTACGGAGATGACTCTTTCATCATAGGAAAGTATCATCTTCTCGATATCGGAAAGTAAGGTCTTCACTTCGTCTGCAGCCGGTATCTCGAAGCAATGGGTATCCTTGTACTCTTCGGAATCCTTTGGTTCTCTGATGAATACCTGGTCTTCGGAGGTGACTGCCTGGGCCTGCTCCTTCATGAGGGATATGACCTTTTCCATCTGACCGTCGCCGCTGTCTTCTGTGGCGTAGTTGGCAAGTCTTCCGCCGTAAATGCCGCGAAGAGCCGTTCCCGTCACGTGGGAGGTCACGAAGGTATCAAGAGCTCCCTTATACCACGTGTACTTCTTTTCTTCTTCGACATCCTGATATATTTCGAAGCTTTCAAAGCCCTCTTCAAGAGCTTTCTTTATCCACATTTCTCTATTCATTGGCCGTACCTCCTACAGTGATGGAAGATACCAGTATGGCCGGCTGGCCTACGTCTGTCGGGATCGACCCACTGATGCTGCCGCACATGCCCTGGCGTCTTGAGAGATTATCTGACACTTTGGTTATGTTCATGAGTATGTCCCTGCCGTTTCCGATGAGGGCGGCTCCTTTAACGGGGTAGGCTATCTTGCCGTCTATGATCAGATAACCCTCATTTACGGCAAAGTTGAACTCGCCAGTCTGGGGATTTACCGATCCTCCGCCCATCTTCTTTGCGTAAAGACCTCTTTCGATGCCTTCGAAGAGCTCCTCAAAAGGAGTGTCTCCCGGAAGTATAAAGGTGTTGCTCATCCTTGAAGTCGGTTCATACTGATAGGACTGACGGCGTCCGCTTCCCGTGGACTCCATTCCCATCCTTCTTCCGTTGAGACGATCTATCATGTACGTGCTGAGGATGCCGTCTTTTATGAGTTCTCTTCTTTGCTGGAAGTTGCCTTCGTCGTCTATGTTCTGGCTTCCCCAGGCTCCGGGTATGGTACCGTCGTCAACGGCGCTGACACAAGTATTGGCTATCCTTTCTCCCAGTTTTCCCGCAAATACGCTGGCGTTCTTGGCTACACCTGTCGCCTCAAGAGCATGTCCGCAGGCTTCGTGGAAAATGACGCCGCCGAAACCGTTGTCGATGATGACAGGCATCTTGCCACTGGGGCAGTCCTTTGCGGAAAGGTTTACGATGGCTTCTCTTGCGGCCTCTCTTCCGACCTCTTCCGGGGTCATTTCCTCGTAATACTCAAGGCCCATACCGGCTCCCGGCGCATCGCTTCCGCTCTGCATGTTATCTCCCTCGCAGCTGAATGCCGAAACTGCGATACGGGTCCTGACCCTGGTGTCTCCTATGAGTTTTCCTTCGCTGCTTGATATCTGGACCTTTTCCTTGACGTTCAGAAGGTTTGCCTGGACCTTTATGATCCTGTCGTCTGCTTCCTGTGCGGCCTTGGTCGCCCTCATAAGAAGATCTGCCTTATCCTTCAGACTGACTGTTTCAAAGTCGATCTTTACGGGATGTGCGTTTTCGTATTCCACTTCTTTCAGCTGCACGGATACTTCCTTTTCAGCTCTTCCTATGGAATCCACCAGATCCGAAATGAGAGGCATCAGCGCTTCTTCTGTGTTCTCATTGCTGTAGGCATAACGGATGATTCGCCTTTGTAAAGACGTATGCCGACTCCGTTTATAGCCGTTTCGTTTACTTCTTCTACTTTACCGTTGAGCATGCGGATATTCTCATTCATCTCTTCCTGCTCGAATATTTCGGCAAAGTCCGCATCCGAAGCCATGCAAAGCTTCAGATATTTTTCAAGTTGACTTTTACTTAGCATAGGTACCTCCTCTTATATACCTTGGATTCTACCACAAAGCTCGGCCTCTCCGCTACTGCTCAAGCAGCTCTCCGTCCTGGTACTGGACCCAAAGCCTTTCTCTTTCCGCTGTGAGCATGTCCCTGCCGCGGGGAGTGATGATGTACCACTTCTTCGCTCCTTCGGAACGGGTGATCTTCACAACGCTGTTCTCGTTGAACTTCTGCAACATGGCGTAAAGGGTGCCGGGACCGACCGAGACCCTTCCTTTCGATATCTCCTTCACTTTCGCCATTATGTCTACTCCGCACTGTTCCTGCGTAAGCGCAAGGAGGATGTAGTACATAGGCTCCGTGAGTGTCTGGAACGCTTCTCTTGCCATGGCCTTACCTCCCTGCCTCTGCGGCCTTTTCCCGGAGCTTGCTCCCTATATCCCGGAGCTCATCTGCGCTAAGCTCTCCTTTGTACGCTGAATATACAGCCGCCACGTTGTCCTCGCGGAATATATATACGGGACATTCGCTTTTTTCCGTCACCACTACTGCATAGTCTATACCGCATTCCGCAGATACATCCGTATAGGATCTCTTCCTCAGCCTCTGCTTGCAAAGGTACCTTGCCATAGCTTCAAAGCGGAACTCATAATATTCATAATTGAACTCTTCGGTCTCCTTTCTTATGTTTGCCATTCCCGATTCGTGGTAGCCCGAAACCAGGAAAGACTTCCCGCTATCAAAGTAGGGAGCGCTGATGGTTTCGTATTCTATATCTCCGAACAGATCGTTTTTCAGCACGTGTGGATAGGAATAAGCGGATGGGTCCGGAGGCGTATCTCCCCTCTTTTTCTCATTTATGAGTCTTTCGGAATTGTAAACAACGCCCATAAGAAGTGCAAAGGTAAGGACCATAGCACATATACTGATCAAAACGGACCCTTTCCCTGCAGCACGGAAATAGCGGTTGAATATCCAGAAAAGCGACATGATTCCCACTATCATTATCATCACGGATACGTCGTCTATGCCGCCCTTCATCTTCGGGATGTTTATGACGGAATACACAGATGCATACAATACTATGGCTGTGAGCAGATATATGAGTCCGAAATTGCTGTCTACGGGCTTTTCCGGATTGAATATGCTCATATATCCGTAAAAAGGAGTTCCGCCGCTTCTTAGGACATTCCAGCATCTGAGCACCTGGAAACCGTCGTAAAGCCATCTTAATATATATCCCGCGTACATCAGTATGAGGCCGACATAGAAAGTGCCAAGGACTGGATCGAAAAACCTCGAAGGGTAGCGCATCCCCAAAAAGTTACTGCCATAAAGAAGTATGATGATCAAAGACCCAAGCATCATGAATGTAGTCGCAAACCATGCTTTCCTTATGTTCCTGAACTTTTCTTCCTTCGTCACGATAGGTTCGGCATTTTTTTCAAGTGCCCTGAAGACCACCAGCTTTCCCATGCTGTCAACAAGGGTCCATCCCGCTGCTTCGCAATATGCTGCATATTCGAAAGTATCATCGTCGGGCTTTATTTGGCTCTCAGAGTTATTATTGAATACCTGAACATCGTAGCGTACTTCTGAAGGCTCACCTTCCTCGAATTCCATTCCAAAGCCCCAGCCTCTGAAGTGCCAGCCCTTTGCCGCCATCTGCTCGAGATAAAGAGCCATGGCGTCGCAGTCGCTGTTGGCATAACGCCTGAATACGTGTTTTATCTTTCCCATACTTGCCTCCGATATCGACTATCGATATTCTTTATGTATATATTAATATCGACTGTCGATATTGTCAAGCAAAAAAGACACACGGGGTATCCGTGTGCCTTGTATATATCTTTTGCTTTAGCCTATGGCGCTTCCTGCTTCCGCTGCGGTCTCGGCGAACTTGAGCTTTCCGTCCGGGGTCTCTCCGAAGAGGAGCATACCATTGCTTTCCACTCCTCTGAGCATCCTGGGCTTTAAGTTGACCACTGCTATAACGTGCTGTCCCACGCATTCTTCGGGCTTGAAGTGCTCTGCGACGCCGCTGACTATGGTCCTCTTTTCGAATCCCAGGTCTACTTCGAATACCAAAAGCTTGTCTGCCTTAGGATGCTTTTCAGCCTTGGTGATGACGCCGGAGCGAAGATCTATCTTCGCAAAGTCATCGAATTCTATGTCTTCCTTTACAGGCTCGTATTTCTTGCCTTCTGCTTCGGCAAGAGCTTTTTGCCTTAATTCCTCGAGCTCAGCCAGCTCTTTTTGTATGTCGAGCCTTGGGAATATGACTTCTCCTCTTTGTACTTTTTCTCCGTCATAGGTATCGAACACAAGGGCGTCTTCCCAGACAGGCTCCTTGGAAAGTCCTATCTGCTCCCTGATCTTAGAAGACGTGGTATGCATGAAGGGGAAGATGAGCACGGACACTATGCGGAGGGATTCCGCAAGGTTGTGCATGACTTCCGAAAGCCTAGCAGCTTTTGCCTCATCCTTTGCAAGGACCCAAGGCGCTGTTTCGTCGATATATTTGTTGGTCCTTCTGACCACTTCCCATATATCTTCAAGGGCCAGGTTGAACTGGAACTTGTCCATGTGCCCTTCCACCTTTGCGTGGCAGCCAAGAGCAAGAGCTCTGAGTTCTCCGTCGGGATCTTCCGAAGCTGCTTCGCTGTGAGCAGGAACTATGCCTTCGCAATACTTTTCTATCATGGTAACGCTTCTTGAAACGAGGTTTCCAAGGTCGTTTGCAAGGTCGTAATTGAGCCTGTTGAGCATGACTTCGTTTGTAAAGGCTCCGTCCTGACCGAAGGTGTACTCCCTTAAAAGGAAATACTTGAGGGCGTCTACCCCGTAGCGGTCTATGAGGACCACCGGGTCTACCACGTTGCCCTTGGATTTGGACATCTTGCCTCCGTCTATGAGTATCCATCCGTGGCCGAGGACGTGCTTTGGCAGCTCTATCTCAGCAGACATAAGCATCGCGGGCCAGATGATGGAATGGAACCTTACTATCTCTTTTCCTACCAGATGGAAATCGGCAGGCCAGAACTTCTTGAACAGCGCCGCATCCGATTCGCCTTCCACGTCTCCTTCGACGCCGCCCTCTATATACGGACAGCCAAGGGAAGTGATGTAGTTTGAAAGAGCATCGAGCCATACGTACATCACGTGCTTATCGTCGATGGGAACGGGAATGCCCCAGTCAAAGGACGAACGGGATATGCAAAGATCCTCGAGCCCCTGATCTATGAAGCCGAGCATCTCGTTGACCCTCGTCATCGGCTGAAGGAACTCGCCCTTTGCAAGGAGATCCCTTACAGGCTGCGCATACTTTGAAAGTTTGAAAAAGTATGCTTCCTCAGATGCCTTCTGAACGGGTCTTCCGCAGTCAGGGCACACTCCGCCCTCTGCCAGCTGGCTCTCTGTCCAGTAGCTTTCGCAGGGTACGCAGTACCAGCCCTCATATGCTCCTTTATATATATCGCCCTTTTCGTACATCTTCATGAAGAGTTCCTGGACTCTCTTCATATGGCGAGGTTCCGTGGTGCGGATGAAATCGTCATAGGAGATCTCCATGGTAGCCCAGAGTTTTTTGATGCCTCCGACTATGTTGTCAACATATTCCTGGGGGGTCACACCCTTGTCCTGGGCCTTTGTCTGGATCTTCTGGCCGTGTTCGTCCGTTCCCGTGAGGAACCTTACGTCATAGCCCTGAAGCCTTTTGAACCTGGCCATGGCGTCTGCCATGACGGTGCAGTAAGTGTGCCCTATATGCAGGTTATCGCTGGGATAGTAGATAGGTGTTGTGATGTAGAAAGACTTTTTATCCATTGATACTTTTCCTCTTCCCTTTTTTCTCTTAATCAGTACTAGTATTGTATTCTTTTCTTTGATTTCACGCAAGTTATGATGTATTATAATAGTTAAGATTTGTATATTGATGCGGAGGTTTTTATCATGTTCGGAAAAAAGAAGCCCGAAGAGCCCGTTGTAATAGAAAAGCCCGTCGTTAAAGAGGAGACCCCGGCCAGATTCGTTCCATCAAGGGTGACGACCATAGGAAAAGACGTGACCTTAGTGGGAGATTTCATCACCGCCGATACTCTGGAGATAAGAGGCACTCTAAAAGGAGACGTGGTCTCCGAGACCAAGATCCATATCGCAGAAGGCGGAACGCTCAACGGCGATGCAAAAGCTACGGACATACTCGTAGACGGACAAGTTGACGGAAGGATAGTGATCAGCAATATAGCGGAGATCTCTGACACAGGATCCATGCAGGGAGCTTTGGAGGTAAAGACTCTGGTGACCAACCCCGGTTCTCACTTCGACGGCAGACTGTCCATAGTCCCCGAGAGGATGAAGCCCCACGTAGACGTTTCCGAAGACGCATCGGCCATAGAATACTAGTTATAAATAACAGCGAAGGGCACCCTATCCCGGGTGCCCTCTTTTTGTGTCTTAAACTCCGTTCACTTTCTATCCGCCTATGACGACTACGTCTGCATCAAGACCATACACGTGAGGAATGACCACGTCTCCGAAACTGATGTCGTCGGGTGCCGTAAAGTGGTTTATCTCCCACATGACGTCGTAAACGTTCTCCTTGGGTACGGGAACGTTTGTCTTGACCGCAACGACTCTGCCGTTTTTGCAGCGCACCGTCGTGGAAAGGCTTCTGACGGGATGGATAGCCTCTGCGCTGGCATACTTAAGTCCCCTCTTGCAGTTGTGTCCCGTTACTTCTATTATGTTTTCGCCCTCATATTTTACAGTTACTACGCAGCTGTTAGGGCAAATGACGCAGGTTATTTTCTTTTCTTCTGCCATTACTCTTACCCCCTGATGTACTCCGCCGCTGCGGTACCCGCTACCACGGCGTCCTTTGATACGTTATCCACAAGGTCGAAGACCTTTCTTACATTTCCGCAGGCGAATATTCCGGGTATAGACGTCTGATCGTCTTCTCCGCAGATCGCTCCGTTGGTCCTGGGGTCTATGTCTATACCTGCCGCTCTTGAAAGATCGTTTTCAGGTATCAGTCCGCAGGACAGAAGCAATGTGTCGCAGGGAATGTATCTTTCGGTACCGGGCTTTGGATCGAAGTGTTCGTCGACGTCTGCAACGGTGACGCCCTCCACTCTTTCTCTGCCGTGCACCTTTACCACGGTGCAGTTAAGACGTAGAGGAATGCCGAAGTCCGATACGCAC
>JAFZSM010000021.1 GCA_017619385.1 Bacillota bacterium | reverse complement strand
CTCAAGATCGCTGCCTTCTCCGTCTCCTCCTTCGTCAAGGTCAAGACCTACCACATGTCCGAAAGGAAGGGCTTTCTTAAAGCCGTGAGCCTCTGCAAAATCATGCATATGGTCTACCAGCTCTCCCAGTTTGACGCCGGGGCGAAGGAAATCGACTGCGTCTTTCAAGGCTTCCTGCTGCAGCTTATATGCTGCTTCTGCCTCAGCGCTTGTCTTTCCCACGGTGATGACACGTACGAGCTGAGTCCAGTATCCGCAGTACTTGGCGGAGATGGACATTGCTATGTTGTCTCCTTCTTTGACTACCCTTTCATCGGGCCAGTGGAAACGCTCCATGCGCGGAAGCTTGTTATCCTTTTCTGAGTATACGCCGCAGGACATCTTGGTGAATGTCTCTTCTGCGCCGGCCATGAACATGGCATAGTCAAGGGCTGCGTGAAGATCGCTGATCTTTGCACCCGGCTTTGCCTCTTTGAGCACTGCCTCATACCCTATATCCGTGATCTTTGCACACTTTTTGAAGCAGTCCACTTCATAGGGGCTGTGCACGCGGCGGAGCTTTATGATCTCATCGTCTACGTCTACGAGCTCAACTCCCGGGTGCTGCTCTAAAATAGCGTTCTCCCATCTTAGAGGCAGCATCTCAAAGGATACGCCAAGCCTTTTTACGGGCTGCTCAGCAAGTACTTTGAGAACGCTTTGAAGTACGTCTGCCCCGAAGCGGGTGTCTTCGAATCCTCTTAAAAGAATACCGTCTTTATGAAGTATAGAACCCACACAAATAGCGATCTTCTGTCCGGGTCTTGCTACCACCGCATGGAGGTAGTAATAGCTGCGGTGATCCGCGAAATAGCGGAAACTGCCGTAGTTTGCCGGACCGACGGCACAGTTGCCGTCGACAACGATGGCATCGAGACCTTTTGCGGCCGCAATATCATTCAGTTTAGCTTGTCTTCTTCTAAGTTCTTCGACAAGTTCGACAAGTTCCATTTTCTGTTTTTCTCCCTTCTGAAATATGTTTTTTGTTCGGTATCAAAAAGCACACCCGGGCAAGGTGTGCTTTTTGTGTGTTAAAAATTTAGTGTCTTCCGGAGATCTTGGTATCCGAACTCTCGAAATGTACCATGGATGTCATGGAGATGTTAGGTTCACCTTCTTTTCTTTCCACGGGTTTCGTTACCGGCTTCGGAAGATTGATGTTTCCTTCGCACTCAGGCTTTCTGTGGAGCTTGACGCCCTGTTTTTCGAGGGTGTCCTGAAGCTCCTTCACATTGAGATCCTGAAGAGTGCATCCGTTCTTTACGGCAAGAGCTGCCGCTGTTCCCGATGCTTCACCGGTCATGACGCAGGCGGGGATGTTTCTCATTATGTCCCAGCCCCTTCCTCTTGCAGAGGTCATCCTGCCCGCTGCCAGCACGTTGCTGAGCTTGTCGGAAATGAGGCCCTCGTAGGGGAACTCATATACAACTGCAGGATTTGCAAGGGAAGCGATGACGCATCCAACTGAGCTTTCGATATGGTACTCACCGTCGAATTTAAGCTCGTCCTTTCCCACAAGACGCCTCGTGGTCCTGAACTGAGGCATGAACGGAAGCGATATCATGCAGAAGTCTTCAGACTGATGCTCCTTGAGGAAATCAAGGGCAAGATGTCTTGACAGCTTGATATACTTGTTGACTCCTTCGTTGGTGGCGCCTTCGCACATCAGGTCGTCTTTGCCCTCGTTGTTTTCATCGGGGGCAAGGCCGAGCCATCTGAGAGGCGTTGCCAAAGGCATGCTGTTCTTTTCTATACCTCTCTTCATGATATCGAAGTCCAGTTCGTGGAACCAATGAGATACTATGGTCTTTGACGATTCTGTCTCGGCTCCTGCTCTGAACACAAGGTCTGCGTCTCCGGATGCATCTACGAACATCTTGGCCATATATGCCGTTCTGCCATCCTTGTTCTCTACGACGATGCCCTTGACGGTCTTTCCGTCCATGATGGGCTCTGAAAACACGGTGTCGAATACTACCTCTACACCTTCGTTTTCCGTAAGTTCATCGAGAGCCAGGATCGCAGCGGGTATGTTGAAGTTGGTCTGATATCTTCCCGCTTCTATGGGAGCGCTTTCAGGCTTGTCTCTCCATGCATCGGGAAGGGTATCATATCCGTATTTGATACAGGTATGCAGAAGTTCCTCCACAAGGCCTCCGTAGACTTTGTGACCTACGCCGTCGTCTATGGGCAGATAGATGCATACGTGTCCCAGGGTCGCAAGACCGCCGAGGACTATGCTCTTCTCTATGAGGGTGACTTTTGCGCCGTTTCTTCTGGCAGCCACTGCTGCAGCAACACCTGCAACACCGCCGCCTATGACTATGACGTCAGTCTCCTTGACGATGGGGATCTTCTGTTCCTTTATTGTGATATACTCTGACATTTTGGCTCCCGTTTGACTATTTTACGTAGTGGATACGGCCCTCTTTGCGCGGTGCCGGGTTGGGCAGTTCGCAATCAGCATAACCTATAACTACGTGACCTACGCCGCGGTAATCTCCTTCGATGCCGAGTTCTTTGAGGATCTGCTTTCCTTCTTCGGAATCGAACTCTTCCTTTGCTCTGTTGATCCAGCATGTGCCGAGTCCTTCTTCATATGCAGCCAGCATGATGTTGGAGCAGACAATGGAACCGTCCTCTACGTGGGTCGGGACCTTTCTGTCTGCGAGGACAACGATGACTACCGGTGCTCCGAAGAAGGGGTTGTCTCCGTTTCTGCCTACGGATACGAGGATATCGCTGTTCATCTTTTCGATCCTGTCGCGGAGTTCCTTGTTCTGTACGCATACGATGATCGGAGACTGCTTGCCTATACCGGACGGTGAATAGAGTGCAGCTTCAAGGATCCTGTCCAGCTTCTCCTGGGGGATCGGATCCTGTTTATACTTTCTGATACTTCTGCGGGTTCTTATTGCATCAATAACTTCTCCCATTTCGTTCCTCCTGTTCTATATGATTTTGATAAACGAATACTTTCTTAAACGAGCTCAAATCCCGCCTTCATGGCAGCGGTGTTCAGTTCGTTGAAATTGGCTTTGCCCTTCTCTTCCCAGAACTTACACATGGATTCGATGGCGAAGTCGTCGCTGAACATATTGTACTTTTTGATGATATATGCTGCGGCTACGATGTTCATGCCCTTCTCATTGTTGACCTTTCTGGCAACTTCGGGGAAATCTACGAAGGTGACTTCTGCGTCTTCGGGGAATTTGTGGTCCTTGGGAACTGCAGCAGCATTGCAAATGATGCTGGCGCCCTTCTTGCAGAAGCTGATGTAGTCGAGGGACGGCTCGTTCATAGCTACGAGGCAGTCCGCATTCTCCATGATGGGAGATCCTATGGTCTCATTCTCATCGTCAGAGATCTTGATAACGCAATTGGCTTTTCCGCCTCTCATGGTAGGACCGTAAGCAGGCATCCAAGTTGCATTGAGGCCGGCTCTTGCAGCAGTATATGCAATTACTAAACCGCTTGTAAGAACGCCCTGGCCACCGAAACCGGCAAATATAATTTCTTTCATGACCTATACCTCCTTACTGAGCCTTTCTCTCTTTAAATACGCCTACCGGATATTCCGGGATAACGGCTTCTTCGATGTGCTTGTTTGCCTGAGCCGGCGTCATGTGCCAGTTCGTGGGGCAGCCGGAAAGGAATTCCACGAGAGAATATCCTTCGCCGTTCATCTGAGCTGTAAGTGCTTCTTTGATCATCTTCTTTGCCTGGTTGATGTGCTTTACATCGTTGACCGATGCTCTTGCGACATAGGCTACGTCGAAGTTGTTTGCGATGATCTCAGGAACGTGGATGGGAGCGCCTGTGGCGTCGCAGTTACGTCCGTAAACGGAAGTTGTGGTCTTCTGGTTGGGAAGAGTGGTCCAGCTCATCTGACCGCCTGTCATGGCGAAGTTCGCATTGTTGACTGTGATGACCGTTATATTCTCATTTCTGTATGCCGCATTGAGAGTCTCGTTAAGACCGATAACGTATGCGTCGCCGTCTCCCTGATAGGATACTATGCATACATTGGGTCTTGTGAGTTTCATTCCCGTTGCTACTGCAGCCGCTCTTCCGTGAGCGCACTGGAAGTCGTCTCCGCCCAGGATGCCGTTGGCATTGCATGAGCAGCCTACGCCCAAAGCAACGATCTTGTTATCGGCTATACCCAGTTCTTCGAAGCACTCGTCGAGAAGACGGAGAATTATTCCGTGTCCGCATCCGGGGCACAGCTGATGGCTCTTAAGGCCTTCGGGTAATTTCTTGACCATTAGAACACCTCCTTTTCTTCACCGTTCATTACTGACTTGCAGAATTCGGCGACTGTGGATACTCCGGGGACTCCCTTGCCGTGGGCATAGAGATAAACGGGAGCATTGCGTTTGGTCTTCTTTGCGGCAAGCGCCACGTCT
This sequence comes from Bacillota bacterium, assembly GCA_017619385.1. GTDB lineage: Bacteria > Bacillota > Clostridia > Peptostreptococcales > Anaerovoracaceae > RUG13409. Next base: position 1,678 of record JAFZSM010000021.1, on the reverse strand, counting down.
TCTACCATCTGACCGAAGTCTGAGGACTCGATGGAGATGAATCCCTTTACGTTGGGGTTGACTTTTTCAAATGCTTTTACAGGATAGGGCCATACGAGTTTCGGTCTGATCATACCGACCTTGTAGCCTTCCTCACGAAGCTTGTGTACAGCTTCCATGCTGATCCTTCCGGGGAGTCCGAAGCCTACTACTACGTAGTCTGCATCTTCCAGTCCGTACTCTTCCCAGCGCTGCATCTCTTCCTTGATGGTCTCATAGGTCTGTCCGAGGACCTTTGTACCGTCTCCGCCTCTGATGGCTCTTGAATATGCGCCTATACCCTTCTTTCCTGTGCCGTCAAGAGCCCAGTCTCTTTCTGCGGGTTTCTTGAATTCGGGCATCTCTACGGACTCCATCATCTGTCCCAGATATGCCTCGGAGAGTATCGTTACTACGACACGGTATTTTTCAGCAACGTCCCATGCCTCATAGGCCATGTCGACGAGCTCCTGCATGGAGGCCGGTGCGAATACTATGTTTCTGTAGTCGCCGTGCCCGCCGCCTTTTGTCTCTTTGAAATAGTCCGTCTGTCCGGAATCGAGAGTCCCGAGTCCTGTGCCCCAGCGCTGTACGTTGAGAAGCACGAAGGGAACTGCGTTTCTGGACGCATAGGACAGTCCTTCACATTTTAATGATCCGCCCGGGCCGGAAGTCGCTGTGAGAGCTCTTGCTCCGCACACCGAAGCGCCGGTGACCATATTGATGCTGGCGATCTCATTTTCTGCCTGTACGAATACTCCGCCTACTTCCGGAAGTCTCCAGGAAAGATATTCAAGAGCTTCTGTGGACGGTGTGATAGGATAACCTGCAAAGAAGTTGCAGCCGCCTCTGACGGCAGCCTCTACGACTGCTTCATTACCTTTCCAAAGTTTCTTTTCCATTAAGCTCCCACCTCCTCGATCGTGAATACGTAGTCCGGGCAAGCTGTGTAGCACATACCGCAGCAAACGCATTTTTCATGGTCGACCGTGATATACATATATCCGGCCGGATTGGCTTCCTTACCGATCGAAAGTGCATCTTTCTGGCATGCGAGTATGCAGAGGCCGCAGGATTTGCATCGATCGGAGTTTACGATGAGTTTCTCTTTCATAAGCTGCTCCTTTCTGCTTGTATGTATCAATCGTTAAATGTGGCTCTTGTATTCCCAGTCGGTGAGTCCCGCTTTTTCTCTTGCAGCTATGGCCATCTTGGTCATGGTGCCGTACTGGCATGCTTCGAGATCTGCGAGGAGCTGAGGATCCGTGTTGTCCTGTCTGGGGAGAGGAACATCCTGTTCGTGGGAGAGTATGTACTGAACTCTCTTGATGTTCACATTGTGAGTCGTGGTTCCTTCCATAGCGCATACTGCAGCGGCAACGCCAGCTCCCTGACCGAGTCCTACGCACTGGGGGATGAGATTGAGAGCGTCGATGCATGTATCATCTGCGGAGAGATGTCTGCCCGGGCAGAGGAGGTTCTCAACGCCTATGGGGAGAATGCATCCGTAAGGCAGCTCGACGGGACATCCGTTGTTGGTATGTCCTATGAGGGAGTGCCATGCGATGACGTCATCGTGCATCGTGTTGCATGCGATATCAAGTCTGTTCATGACATATTCGCCCTTAAGTCTTCTGGAGCATCTTGCACCCAGCTGCGG
>JAFZSM010000020.1 GCA_017619385.1 Bacillota bacterium | reverse complement strand
CACGTGGTCCGCTGCTTTGAAAACGAGAACATAGTCCACGTGGAAGGACGCATAGATCCCGCAGCTGATATCGACACCATAAATACCGAGCTCATACTCTCCGATATGGAAATACTCGAAAGAAGGATAGCAAAGGCAAAATCGTCCATGAAGGGCGGAGATAAGTCTCAGCTCGCTGCCTGCAATCTCATGGAAAAGATATACGACTATCTCGGAACGGGAAAGAACGCAAGGAGCATGGATATAGAGGACGAAGACAGAGACTTCGTAAAGAGCCTGGGGCTTCTTTCGTACAAACCTGTCATCTATGTTGCCAATATATCTGAAGACGATATCTCCGATGCCAAAAGCAACAAGTTCGTAAAAACAGTGGAGGAGATAGCAGCGGCAGAAGGCTCCAAGTGCATAGCCATCTGCGCCGGTCTTGAAGCAGACCTTGCAGAGATGGAAGATGACGAAAAAGCCATGTTCCTCGAAGATCTCGGCATAGAAGAGAGCGGTCTTGACCGCCTCATCAAAGCCAGTTACAGCCTTCTGGACCTCATATCTTTCCTCACGGCAGGAGAGGACGAGTGCAGAGCATGGACCATAAGAAGAGGCACTAAGGCGCCTCAGGCTGCAGGAAAGATCCACACAGACTTTGAGCGCGGCTTCATAAGAGCTGAGACCATAGCCTACGATAAATTCATCGAAGTGGGCGGCTCCATGGCTGCAGCAAGAGAGAAAGGCTTTTTAAGAAGCGAAGGAAAAGAGTACGTGATGCAGGACGGAGATATAGTCAACTTCCTCTTCAACGTCTAAGATTATTCGATTGAAATATATTCTCTGATTTTAAGTATATCGTTCGCCAATATGCGAACGATTTTTTTTTGTTTCCTTCATTTTTGGCTAATTTTTGCCTTTTTTAAGGTAAATGAGGGCGAGTAATGGTAAACTGTCACTGTCCGGATATCAAAGGACCGTAAAGGAGAAACAGTTTTGAAAAAGGTTGGTATCGTAATGGGAAGCGACAGCGATCTTCCCGTGATCAAAAAAGCGACGGACGTCCTGTCCGAACTCGGCATTCCCTTTGAAGTACATGTATATTCCGCCCACAGGACCCCTGCAGAAGCTGCAGATTTTGCAGCAGGAGCAAGGGAAAACGGTTTTGGCGTTATCATAGCGGCAGCAGGCATGGCAGCCCATCTTGCAGGAGCCCTCGCAGCCAGGACCACGCTTCCCGTCATAGGGATCCCCTGCAAGTCATCTGTCCTTGACGGAATGGATGCTCTTCTTTCAACTGTCATGATGCCTTCCGGTATACCCGTGGCCACAGTGGCCATAGACGGGGGAAAGAACGCAGCCCTTCTCGCTGCACAGATCCTCTCAGTAGAGGATAAGGAACTTGCAGACCGCCTTGACAGAAAAAGAGCGGCCGAGGCTGATGCTGTCCTTGAAAAGGATGCAAATATATCATCGAGAATATGATGCGGCCTGCCTTAATGGGCAGGTCCTTGTATTTTAAACAGTATATAAACAAAAATTGACATATTTCTTTAGGAGGAAACAATGGCTAACAAACTAGTTTACACAGGAAAAACAAAGAACGTATTTGAGCTCGAAAACGGCAACTATCTTCTCAAGTTCAAAGATGACTGCACAGGAGCGGACGGAGTATTCGATCCGGGTATGAACCAGGTCGGACTCACCATCGAAGGCGTAGGCGACGTCAACCTCCGCATGACCGAGTACTATTTCGAAAAGATCAATGCAGCAGGCATCCGCACCCACTTCGTTAAGGCAAACCTTGAAGACACCACCATGGAAGTTCTTCCCGCAAAGGTGTTCGGACACGGCCTTGAAGTTGTGTGCAGAAGAAAGGCCGTCGGAAGCTTCATCAAGCGCTATGGCGAATATATCGAAGCAGGAACAGATCTTCCGTACTATGTGGAGACCACTTTCAAGAACGATGCTCTGGGAGATCCTCTTGTAACCAAGGACGGACTCGTAGTTCTCGGCATCATGACCGAAAAGCAGTATGACGACATCAAGGACATGACTCAGAAGATCACCAAGATCGTTGCAGACGACATGGCGGAAAAGGGACTTGAACTTTACGACATCAAGTTCGAATACGGCTATGACAAGGACGGCGAAGTCATGCTCATCGACGAGATCGCTTCCGGCAACATGAGAGTATACAAAGACGGCGAATACATCCAGCCCCTGAAGCTTTCCGAGCTCTTCTTCGCATAATGGGCGGCTTCTTCGGCGCGGTATCCGGCCGCGATATTGTACTGGATGTCTTTTTCGGGACCGACTATCACAGCCACCTCGGCACCGCAAGTGCCGGAATGGCTGTTTGGGATGCCGAAAAGGGCATAGAAAGACAGATACACAATATAGGCAACACACCGTTCAGGACAAAGTTCGAAGGTGACCTGCCCGGATTTTCAGGCACCTGCGGCATAGGCTGCGTCAGCGATTCCGATCCCCAGCCTCTCGTGTTCCAGTTAAGAAACGGCATGGTCGCCCTTGCGACCGTAGGCGTAGTGAACAATGCCGAAGAACTGGTAAAGACCCACTTCCTCGATCATGGCAGATATTTCACCACCTTAAGCAACGGCAAGATCAATGTGACAGACCTTGTGGCAGGCCTTGTAAACGAAAAGGAAGACATGGTGGAAGGCATAAAATATGCCAGCGACATGATCGAAGGATCCATGTCCATGCTCTTCATGACGGGCCCCTATGAGATCATAGCCTGCAGAGACAAAAAGGGCAGGCTCTCCATACACATAGGGAAAAACCACGAGGGCTACTGCGTATCTTTTGAGTCCTTTGCCTACAGTAAATTAAGCTACGAAGACTGCTATGAACTGGGTCCCGGCGAAGTTGTAAGGGTAACAAAGGACGGCTTTGAGACTCTTTCGCCTCCGGGAGAGGAGATGAAGATCTGCGCCTTCCTTTGGGCATATTACGGCTACCCCAACTCCAATTACGAAGGAGTCAACGTAGAGCTCATGAGGTACAGAAACGGCATCATCATGGCCAAGGACGAAAGAGCAAGAGGCACTCTTCCCGACGTTGATTTCGTGGCGGGCATACCGGACTCCGGCGTTCCCCATGCCATAGGCTATGCCAACGCATCTGGAAAACCTTTTGCAAGGCCCCTCATAAAATACACACCGACCTGGTACAGATCCTTCATGCCTGCAAACCAGGGCATGAGGAACCAGATAGCAAAGATGAAGCAGATCCCCATTCCAGAGCTCATCGAAGGAATGAGGCTGCTCTTTGTGGACGACTCCATAGTAAGAGGCACCCAGCTCAGAGAGACAGTTGAATTCCTCTACAGCTCCGGAGCCAAGGAAGTCCACATGCGCTCCGCATGTCCTCCCATCATGTACTCCTGCAAGTTCCTCAACTTTTCAAGGAACGAGTCGGAGATGGATCTTCTCGCAAGAAGGACCGTGCAGGCCCTTGAGGGAGACGAGGGACAAAAACACCTTGACGAGTATTCAGACCCAAGCACAGAAAGGGGCAAATGCCTCCTTAAGGCCATATGCGATGAGCTTGGCTTTGATTCCCTTGGGTACCAGACCATAGACGGGCTTCTCGATGCCATTGGCCTTGACAGAGACAAGGTTTGCACATATTGCTGGACGGGAAAGGAATAAGGAATGGAAAAATCATTTTCTGAAAGTTATGCAGCTGCAGGCGTAGACATACAGGCAGGATACGAAGGCGTAAAGCTCATGAAAGAGCACGTGGAAAAGACCTTCACCAAAGAGGTCCTGGTGGGTCTGGGCGGGTTCGGAGGTCTGTATATGCCGGATCTTTCCGGTCTTAAGGAGCCTGTCCTTGTTTCCGGGACCGACGGAGTCGGCACCAAGCAGAGGATAGCCCAGATCATGGGAAAGCACGACACCGTGGGCATAGACTGCGTTGCCATGTGCGTAAACGACGTCATCTGCTGCGGAGCAAAACCTCTTTTCTTCCTTGACTATATAGCCATAGGAAAGAACGAGGCAAAAAAAGTCGCGACCCTTGTCAAGGGCGTTTCCGAAGGCTGCATCCAGGCCGGCTGCTCCCTGATCGGAGGCGAGACTGCAGAGCATCCGGGAGTCATGGCTCCCGATGATTACGACCTTGCCGGTTTTGCCGTAGGCGTAGTAGACAAGGAAAAGATCCTGGACAGCAGCAGGATGGAAGAAGGCGACGTCATAATTGCTCTTCCGTCAAGCGGCATACATTCCAACGGCTATTCCCTTGTTAGAAAGGTCTTTGACATTGAGAATGCTGACCTTGAGGAAAGACCGGAAGAGCTGGAAGGAAAGACCTTGGGCGAGGTCCTTCTAACACCTACGAAGATATATGTAAAACCCGTCCTTGCAGCTCTTGAAAATGCAGACGTAAAAGGTATCAGCCACATAACCGGCGGAGGTTTTTACGAAAACGTTCCGAGGTGCATTCCTGATGGCCTTTGCGCAAGGATAGAAAAAGATAAGATCATAACGCCCAAAGTGTTCAAGCTCATTCAGTCAAGAGGAAATATTCCTGAACGAGATATGTACAACACTTTCAACATGGGCGTTGGGATGCTGCTCATAGTTTCCATGGAGACCCTGGGCGATGCTCTTAAGGCTCTTAAGGGCGAGGGAGTCGACGCCTATGTGGTCGGAAGCATAGTAAAAGGAGAAGAGAAGGTGGTCTTATGCTAGATAAAGCCCGCATAGCCGTACTGGTATCAGGCGGTGGAACAAATCTTCAGGCGATAATAGATGCCCAAAAGAGCGGCATCATACAAAACGGCGAAGTGGTGCTGGTAGTATCGAACAGCATCGACGCCTATGCCCTTGAAAGAGCGAGAAAAGAAGATATAGAGACGGAAGTGATCTTAAGGTCATGCTACGAGAGCAGAGAGGCTTTTTGCACGGCTCTTGGGGATGTGCTCGAGGAAAAGAAGATCGATCTCATAGTTCTCGCAGGTTTCATGTGCATACTCACAAAGAGTTTTTCAGACAGGTTCAAAGACAGGATCATAAACGTTCATCCGTCTTTGATCCCGTCTTTTTGCGGTGAGGGCTTTTACGGACTCAAGGTCCACGAAGAGGCTCTCAAGTACGGAGTCAAAGTCTCAGGAGCCACCGTTCATTACGTGAACGAAGTGCCCGACGGCGGAAAGATCATCTTCCAAAAAGCCGTTGAGATAGAGGACGGCGACACTCCGGAAGTACTTCAAAGAAGGATAATGGAACAGGCCGAGTGGATACTTCTTCCCAGGGCCGTAGAAAAGATATCGAAGGAAATAGTCGAGAAAAGGAGCTGAAAAAGATGCAGGATCTATTGGAACTTTTGAGAAACAATCCCTATCCCGGAAGAGGCATAGTAGTCGGCAATGACACCGTGTATTACTGGATCATGGGGAGATCGGAAAACAGCAGAAACAGAGTGTTCACACTTACCGATGACGGCATAAAGACAGAGGCTCACGATCCTTCAAAGATGAAGGACCCCAGTCTCATCATCTATCATCCCGTAAGGAAGATGGGAGACTGTCTTGTGGTGACCAACGGAGACCAGACTGACACCGTAGTGGAATACGGCGATTTCAGAAAAGCTCTCATGACGAGAGAATATGAGCCTGACGCTCCCAACTTCACCTCCAGGATATCGGCCATAATATACGAGGACAAGAGCTTCGAACTCTCGCTTCTCAAGCACAATGAGGGCACATGCCTCAGAGAATTCTTCTGCTACGAGTCCTGCCCGGAGGGAAAAGGCTACTTCATCAGCACTTACAAGGGCGATGGAGATCCGCTTCCCGCTTTTGAGGGCGAACCAAAAGAAGTGACTATGCCTTCTCCTGAGGAGGTCTGGCAGGCTCTTAATTACGATAACAAGGTATCTCTTTACACCTACGTAAAGGGAGAAGTGAAGATATTCAACAAGCATTTAGGAGACTGACAGAATAGATAGGTAATAATTCAAATGGTAGCATCCTGATAATAAAAGAAAGAAGATGTAATAAAAATGAACGAACTCGAACTTAAATACGGTTGCAACCCCAACCAAAAACCCTCAAAGATCTTTATGAAAGACGGATCAGACCTTCCCGTAAAGGTCCTTAATGGCAAACCCGGATATATAAACTTCCTGGACGCCTTGAATTCCTGGCAGCTCGTCAGAGAGCTAAAAGAAGCCACCGGAATGCCTTCTGCAGCAAGCTTTAAGCACGTAAGCCCTGCAGGTGCCGCAGTGGGAAGGCCTCTTACGGAGATCGAAAGAAAGATATACTTCGTAGATACGGACAAAGAACTTTCAGATATAGCCTGCGCATACATAAGGGCAAGAGGTGCTGACAGACTTTCATCCTACGGAGACTGGGCAGCTCTTTCAGACGTGTGCGATGCAGATACTGCGACCTATCTTAAGTATGAGGTCAGCGACGGAGTCATAGCTCCCGGATATACGGAAGAAGCCCTTGCCATATTAAAGACCAAAAAAGGCGGCAACTACAACGTAGTTGAGATAGACCCTAGCTACGTTCCCGCTCCCCAGGAGACCAAAGACGTATTCGGTGTCACCTTCGAACAGGGACACAACAACTTCAAGATAGATGAAGCTCTCCTTTCAAACGTGGTTACCAAGAACAAGGAACTGAGCAAAGAAGCAAAGGTAGATCTCATTCTCTCCCTCATCACTCTCAAATACACTCAGTCCAATTCCGTATGCTACGTAAAAGACGGCATGGCCATAGGCGTAGGCGCAGGCCAGCAGAGCAGGATACACTGCACAAGGCTCGCAGGAAACAAGGCGGATAACTGGTATTTAAGGCAGTGCCCCAAAGTACTTGAACTCCCGTTCCTCGACGACATAAGAAGACCTGACAGAGACAACGCCATAGACGTATACATTTCAGACGAATGGGACGACGTGCTTCGCGACGGCGAGTGGCAATTAAGGTTCAAATACAGACCGGAGCCCTTAACTGCAGAGGAAAAGAAGGCATGGATAGCCACTCAGAGCGGCATCACTGTGGGCAGCGACGCATTCTTCCCCTTCGGAGACAACGTTGAAAGGGCAAGAAAATCAGGAGCACAGTACATTGCCGAGCCCGGCGGTTCCATCAGAGACGACAACGTCATCGAGACGGCAGACAGATACGGCATGGTCATGTGCTTTACCGGTATGAGGCTGTTCCATCACTGATCATATTATTTATCAAACGCTTCGATGCAGTATTGCCCTCAACGGCTAAGATCTTCGTCGCACGATTTTTCATTCGGCTTGCATTCGGAGAATTTGGGGTACTTGGCGAAGTCTGAAGACCGCCTGCGTCCCTCCAAATTCTTAGCCGCCTGCTCGCCGGAAAAATCGGCTCACTCGTTACAGCCGTTTCGAGCAAATACAGCATCAAATCATATTTGAAAGAGGTAAACAATGAAAGTATTAGTAGTCGGAAGCGGCGGCAGAGAGCACGCCATCATAAAGAAGATAAAAGAGAACAAAGACGTGGAAGTGATATATGCTCTCCCCGGTAACGGCGGAATGGCCAAAGACGCCGTTTGCGTTCCCATACAAGCAACATATATAGATGGGATAGTTGAATTCGCAAAAGGACATGATGTGGACTACGCAGTGGTAGCTCCCGACGATCCTCTGGCTTTGGGATGCGTAGATGCCCTGGAAGCAGCCGGCATACCGTCTTTCGGTCCAAGGGCCAACGCCGCCATCATAGAAAGCAGCAAGGTATTTTCAAAGGACATGATGAAGAAATACGGTATCCCCACGGCTTCGTACGACGTCTTTGACGATGCCAATGAGGCTCTGGAGTTCGTAAAAACAGCTCCGCTTCCCACAGTAGTGAAAGCCGACGGCCTTGCGCTTGGCAAGGGCGTTATCATAGCCATAACTCACGAAGTGGCCGCCGCTGCAGTAAAGGAGATCATGCAGGATAAGAAGTTCGGAAAGAGCGGAGACCGCATAGTGGTCGAAGAGTTCCTCGAGGGACCTGAAGTGTCTGTTTTGGCCTTTACCGACGGCAAGACCCTCATCCCCATGGTATCCTCCATGGACCACAAAAGAGCAGGGGACAATGACACAGGACTCAATACAGGCGGAATGGGAACAGTAGCTCCCAATCCCTACTATACGAAAGAAATAGCGGACGAGTGTATGGAGAAGATCTTCCTTCCGACCATGAGAGCCATGAACGCCGAAGGAAGGACCTTCAAGGGCTGCCTCTATTTCGGACTTATGCTCACCAAAGACGGTCCTAAGGTCATAGAGTACAACTGCCGCTTCGGTGATCCTGAGACCCAGGTGGTGCTGCCTCTTCTTGAAAGCGACCTTCTGACCATAATGAAGGCAGTTACCGAGGAAAGACTTTCCGAAGTGGAAGTCAAATTCTCAGACAAACACGCATGCTGCGTCATCATGGCCTCCAGCGGATATCCCGAAAAGTACGATAAAGGCTATGAACTGATTATCGCAGACGAAGTAGAAGATCAGGTCTACGTGGCAGGCGCAAAGATAGAAGACGGAAAACTCCTGACAGACGGCGGCAGAGTGGTAGGCTGCACAGCCGTTGCAGACAGCCTTGAAGAAGCCATAGAAAAAGCGTACAAAGTCACCTCCAAGGTACACTTTGAAAACTCATATCTAAGGCATGACATAGGTCAAAGAGCTCTCAAGGCATACAAAGGATAGATAAATGGTATACAGAGTATTTGTTGAAAAGAAAAAAGAACTGGCCCACGAAGCCGCATCCCTTCTCTCGGAGCTTAAGAAGCTCCTTGGGATTTCCTCTCTTGAGGATGTGAGGCTTCTTAACCGCTATGACGTTGAAAATATCAGCAAAAAGGATTTTTCCTATGCGGTGAGATACGTATTCTCAGAGCCCCAGGTCGATAACTTCAGCGAAGAGTTCTCGGCTCCCGGAGCGACGGTCTTTGCGGTGGAGTACCTCCCGGGTCAATTCGACCAAAGAGCGGATTCCGCAGCCCAGTGCATACAGCTCATCTCCAAAGGCGAAAGACCACTTGTCCGTTCGGCAAAGGTCTACGCCCTTTACGGTAAATTAAGTGAAGAAGATCTTGCAAAGATCAAAAAGTACGTCATAAACCCTGTGGAGGCAAGAGAAGCTTCCCTTGAAAAGCCCCAAAGCCTTGAGATGGAATACGAGGTGCCCTCAAAGGTCGCAGTTCTTGATGGATTCAGAGAGCTGGACGGAGACGCCATAGATGAGTTCATCGAAAAGTACGGCCTTGCTATGGATGCGGACGACCTTGCTTTTTGCAGAGAATATTTCAAGAAAGAGCAAAGAGACCCGACCATCACCGAGGTAAAGATGATAGACACCTATTGGTCCGATCATTGCAGACATACGACTTTCGGCACCATCATAGGCTACGTCAAATTTGAAGACGAACTCCTGCAGCAGACCTTCGACGACTATCTTAAAACGAGAAAAGTCCTTGAGAGGACCAAACCCGTATGCCTTATGGACATAGCGACCATAGCCGTAAAGGCTTTAAGGGTCAACGGCAAGCTCGATAAACTGGACGAGTCCGAAGAAATCAACGCCTGCACCGTAAAGATCAAGGTGGATGTGGACGGCGAAGATCAGGACTGGCTCCTTCTTTTCAAGAATGAGACTCACAACCATCCTACGGAAATTGAGCCTTTCGGAGGCGCTGCCACCTGCATAGGAGGCGCCATAAGAGACCCGCTCTCCGGAAGGTCTTACGTATACGCAGCCATGAGAGTAACGGGAGCCGCGGATCCCACCGTTCCCATCTCCGAGACCATAGAAGGAAAGCTTCCTCAAAGGAAGATAGTCACCACTGCTGCGGCTGGATATTCATCCTACGGCAATCAGATAGGACTTGCCACTGGCATAGTGGATGAACTTTACCATCCCGGCTATGCTGCCAAGAGGATGGAAGTAGGTGCTGTCATTGCAGCAGCCCCTGCAGAGAACGTGGTAAGGGAAAGACCTGTTCCCGGAGACCTCATATTGCTCCTCGGCGGCAAAACAGGAAGAGACGGAATAGGAGGCGCCACAGGCGCATCCAAAGCCCATACGGTCAAATCCGTAGAGACCTGCGGAGCGGAAGTACAGAAAGGTAACGCTCCCGAAGAAAGAAAGCTCCAGAGATTTTTCAGAAATCCCGAAAGCTCAAAGATGATAAAACGCTGCAACGACTTCGGAGCAGGCGGAGTATCCGTCGCCATAGGAGAACTTGCAGACGGAATAGATATAGACCTCAACGCTGTCCCCAAGAAATACGAAGGTCTTGACGGAACGGAACTTGCCATAAGTGAGTCCCAGGAGAGAATGGCTGTGGTCATCGCTCCCGAAGATGAAAAGAGGTTCCTTGAGATAGCTGACTCCGAGAACCTTCAGGCCGTAAGAGTCGCAGTGGTAAAGGAAGAACCGAGGCTCACCCTTTACTGGAACGGGGACAGAATAGTGGATATCTCAAGAGAGTTCCTGGATTCCAACGGAGCCGAAAAGCACATCATAGTTGAGACGGGGAAAGCCGAATTCAACGGTAAAGAAACTCCCCGCGACTTCATAAGCGGTATGAAGGCCGTGGCTTCCGATCTTAATACCTGCTCAAAGAGAGGTCTTTCGGAAAGGTTCGACTCCACCATAGGAGCAAACACCGTCCTTATGCCCTTCGGAGGCAAAAGGCAGCGCACGCCCATCCAGGCCATGGTACAGACAGTGTCCGTGGAAAAGGGCCATACAAACACCTGCTCCTTCATGTCCTGGGGATACAACCCGTATATAGCGGAGCAAAGCCCCTATCACGGAGCTTACCTTGCCATAGTCGAGTCCGTTTCAAAACTGATAGCAACCGGCGCCAAATTCGAAGACGTATACCTGAGCCTTCAGGAATATTTCGAAAAACTGGGCAAAGACCCAAAGAAGTGGGGCAAGCCTTTTGCGGCGCTCCTCGGCGCATACAAGGCTCAGATGGACCTTGGCATAGGCGCCATAGGCGGAAAGGACTCCATGTCAGGATCCTTTGAGGATATCCATGTTCCTCCGACGCTCATTTCCTTTGCGGTCACAACGGATGAGCTTCAGAACGTAGTGTCTCCTGAATTCAAAAAAGCAGGAAACAAGCTCGTCAAGATAGCTCCCAAATATGGCGAGAACGGCCTTCCCAAGCCGTCTTCTCTCATTTCAGTATACGACAAGGTCTGCGAGCTCTTAAGAAGCAAGAAAGCCGTTTCCTGCTATACGCTCGGCATGGGCGGCGTAGCGGAAGCCGTCATGAAGATGGCCATGGGAGATGACTTCGGATTCGAGTTCTCCAAGTACTTAAGCCTTGAGGAACTCTTCTCATGGAACTACGGCGCATTCCTCCTCGAGATGGCAAAGTCCGAAGAGGGAATGGAAGTCATAGGCGAGATCACTTCCGGAAAGAAATTCGTCTACGGAGACGAGAAGATCAAAACTTCCGAAGTATACGATCTTTACGAAGGCAAACTGGAAGACGTTTTCACATGCAATGATGTGGAAAGCGTAGGAAACGTTGAGAACTTCAGCTTCGCTGCTTCCGAAAGGGCTTCTTCGCCTCTTGTATGCCAAAGGCCTAAAGTTCTCATCCCCGTATTCCCGGGTACGAACTGCGAGATGGATTCCGCAAAGGCCATGAGCGATGCAGGACTTGACCCGTCGGTCTTCGTCATAAACAACTTAAGTTCCGAGGGCATAGCAAGAAGCATAGAAGAATTCTCAAAGATGCTCAGCGAGTCTCAGATAGTCTTTATCCCGGGAGGTTTCTCCGGAGGAGACGAACCGGACGGAAGCGGAAAGTTCATAACGGCCTTCTTTAGAAACCCCGAGATAAAGGATGGAGTCACCAGGCTCCTCGACGAAAGGGGCGGACTCATGGGAGGCATATGCAACGGTTTCCAGGCTCTCATAAAGCTGGGCCTTGTGCCTTACGGAAAGATCATGGATACCGATGAGAACTGCCCGACCTTAAGCTACAACACCATAGGAAGGCACCAGTCCAAGATAGTGAGGACCAGGATCGCATCAAACAAGTCCCCCTGGCTTGCATTCACGGAGCCCGGAGACATATACAGCGTACCCATCTCCCACGGAGAGGGAAGGTTCCTGGCAAGCGAAGAGCTCATAAAGCAGCTTGCAGCAAACGGCCAGATAGCTACCCAGTACGTAGATCTTGACGGAAATGCAAGCATGGACATTCAGTTCAACCCCAACGGTTCCATGTATGCCATTGAGGGCATCACTTCCCCCGACGGCAGAGTGTTCGGCAAGATGGGCCATTCCGAAAGAGTCGGAAAGGGCCTTTACAAAAACGTACCCGGAAACTATGAGATAAGGCTGTTCGAAGCAGCAAAGAAGTATTTCGAAAAACTGTAACATAATTTGATCATGAAAATACCCGAGATTTTTGCAAGCATGGTCTTTACTGAAGAGACCATGAAAAAGTACATAAGCGAAAGGTCATACAAGGCGTGGAACGAGTGCGTCAAAAACGGCACGACCCTGTCCCTTGAAGCAGCCGATGACATTGCGAAGGCCATGTGCGAGTGGGCGAGTGAAAAAGGCGCCACCCACTATACCCACTGGTTCCAGCCAATGACGGGATTCACGGCTGAAAAGCACGACAGCTTCATAAGCCCTGCGGGAAAAGGCAAGGTAATACTGGAACTTTCCGGCAGCGAACTCACAAGGGGAGAGACCGACGCATCCAGCTTTCCTTCAGGGGGCCTCAGGGCAACCTTCGAAGCCAGAGGCTATACGGCCTGGGACCCCACGTCTTCGGCCTTCATAAAGGACAACACTCTGTACATACCGACCATATTCCTCTCCTACAGCGGAGACGTTCTTGACAAAAAGACCCCGCTCTTAAGATCCGTCAGGGCTCTTGACCTTCAGTGCAGCAGGATCTTGAAACTCTTCGGAGAAAAGGGGAAGGTGAGAGTCATACCTCAGGTGGGTCCCGAGCAGGAATACTTCCTCATCAAAAAGGAGCTCTACGATCAAAGACCTGACCTTAAACTTTGCGGGCGCACCCTTTTCGGAGCAAGGCCTCCCAAGGGTCAGGAGCTTGACGACCACTATTTCGGTTCCATAAAGCCCGGCGTCATGGAGTTCATGCACGAGCTCGATTCAGAGCTTTGGAAGCTTGGTGTCAATGCAAAGACAGAGCACAATGAAGCGGCACCCTGCCAGCACGAGCTTGCTCCTGTTTATTGCGACGTGAACACTGCCTGCGACCACAACCAGATAACCATGGAACTCATGCAAAAGCTTGCCAACAGGCACGGTTTTGAATGCCTTCTTTCGGAAAAGCCCTTTGCAGGCGTCAACGGAAGCGGCAAGCACAACAACTGGAGCCTCATGACCGACAAGGGAGAAAACCTCCTGCGTCCGGGAAAGACTCCGAGCCAGAACGCAAGGTTCCTCACATTCATAGCCGCATTCCTTGCGGGAGTTGATGATTACCAGGAGATGCTTCGCTGCTGCGTAGCATATCAAGGCAACGACTTCCGCCTTGGAGGAAACGAAGCGCCTCCCGTCATAATGAGCGTATCTCTTGGCTCCGAACTCACTGCCATAGTAGACGCAGTCATCGAAGGAAAAGCTTACGAAGACAAAGCTGCAAAGACCTTAAAGATAGGAGTAGACAGTATGCCTGAGATCCCCCAGGATACGACAGACAGGAACAGGACGGCTCCCATGGCCTTTACGGGGAACAAGTTCGAATTCCGTATGGTAGGCTCAAGCCAGTCCATAGCAGGCCCCAACGTAGTCCTCAATACCATGATGGCCGAAGAACTTGGGAAATTCGCAGACAGGCTGGAAGAGGCAAAGGACTTCAACGAAACTCTGCAAAGCCTTCTTCAGGAGACCTTTGCAGCCCACAGGCGCATCATATTCAACGGCAACGGATACGGAAAAGAGTGGGCAGAAGAGGCAAAGAAAAGAGGCCTTCCCATACTCAATGACACCGTAGACAGCATGCCCCAATACGTCAACGACAAAAACATACAGCTCTTCACATCCCACGACGTATATTCTGAAAGCGAGATGAGAGCCAGGTATTCCATACACCTTGCGAATTACTGCGCAAAGACAGCCATCGAAGGCAACACTTTGAGCGAGATGTTCCTAAGGCACATACTGCCCGGCGTCAACAGCTATGTAAAGGATCTCACCCAGACCATACTCGGCAAGAAGAGCATAGGCATGGACGCAGCAGTTGAAAGGGAACTTCTTTCAAAGATCGACGTGCTTGTATCCAACGCTTACCAGGAAAACGAGAAACTTCTAAAGGCCCTGTCTAAGGCTCCCGATATACTCGGAGGCATCGAGTCCGCCGAGTATTACAGAGAAAAGATCGCAAAGCCCGTAAGCGAGCTTGGCATAATGCTCAGCAACCTTGAGGCTCTTTGCGGAGAAGAGTACTGGCCATATCCTACCTACGAGGATATATTATTCTGAGCGGATATTCTAAACGAAGCACAATTGATATATAATCAGAGGTAAGGCACCAAAATATACCTTACCTCTTTTGTTGTATTTTTGGTTCCGGTTCACGACCATAGACTGGTAATACGGAGGATAATATGGATCTGAAAGACATAGAACTGCTGATGCCTTCAGGTGACATGGAGTGCGTCGATGCGGCTATAAAATACGGCGCAGATGCAGTATACCTTGGCGGTCCCTTCATGCAGATGAGGGCGGAGCACGTGGGCTTCGATCTCGACGATGTGGCAAGCGCCTGCAATAAGCTGCATCAGGCCGGAAAGAAACTTTTCGTCACCGTCAACTGCTTCGCAAACAACGACGAGATACCAAAACTTGGGACCTATGCCAAAAACCTTCAGATGATTGGGGTAGACGCCATCATAGTGTCCGATATAGGGGCTATCGCAGAGATAAAGTCAAAATGCCCTGACATGGAGATACATCTTTCCACTCAGGCCAACTGCATGAACTATAAGGCGGCAGAGGTCTATTACAACATGGGTATAAAGCGCATAGTCCTGGCAAGGGAACTGAGCCTTGAGCAGATATCCGAGATCGCGGCGAACAAGCCAAAAGGGCTTGAGCTCGAGGCTTTCATACACGGGGCAATGTGCATGAGCTATTCAGGCAGGTGTATGCTTTCTGCTTTCCTTGCCGGAAGGTCGGGAAACAGAGGCGAGTGCGCTCAGGCCTGCAGATGGAACTACTACCTCATGGAGGAGCAAAGACCGGGTGAGTATATCCCGGTCATAGAGTCCGAAAGAGGCATGACCATACTCAGCTCCAAAGAGCTGTGCTGTGTGGATATATTAGAAAAATTAGTTGATGCAGGGGTCGTTTCCTTCAAGGTCGAAGGAAGGATGAGAACTCCGTTTTATGTAGGTACGGTAGCCAACGCATACAGATCTCTTATGGACGGAAAAATAAACTCAAAAGAGGCAAGGGATGAATTGAACACGGTATCTCACAGACCTTTCTGCACCGGCTTTTACGAGGGCAAACCCTCCGAGATAGCTCCTGACGATAACGGATATATAAGGGACTATCTGTACGTGGGCAATGTAAGGGAATACGGAAGGGTACTTACAAGGAACGCCTTCAATTTAGGAGACGAGCTTGAAGTCCTGACCCCCGGATCTGTGGGCAGGAGTTTTAAAGTAGAGCGTATCGTAAACTCCGAAGGCGAATCAATAGAGCGTTCGTCCCATCCTATGGATATAGTAGAGATCGACCTTCCGGAAGGATGCCTGACCGGAGACATCATCAGAAAGAAGTCTCTTTAAGCAAATAAAGCAGTATTGGTCCGCTACTGTGAGAATCGCTTCGAAGGGACAAGCGGAGACTTTTTGCTAAGATCTGCAGGCGATCCGGGCGGCAGCCCAAGGGAGCCACAGCAGATCTCAAAAAGGCTCAGCGTTAAGTCCCTGAGGGGATACGAACAGGTAGCGGACAATACTGCTTTAAAGAATGTATGAATTATATGTATCCCGAAATAATGGCTCCTGTAGGGGGCGAAGAACAACTGAAAGCAGCCCTTCGCTGGGGCGCTGACGCCGTCTATTTTGGCTTGCAGAATTTCAACGCAAGAAGGAACGCAGACAACTTCAACGGGGAGAAACTGGAGGAGACAGT
>JAFZSM010000019.1 GCA_017619385.1 Bacillota bacterium | reverse complement strand
GGGACAGCCGGCCTTGTGAGCCAGATGCAGATGAGAGGTATGCTCTCCACGAAGAACTATAACTACGGTCAGTTCGAGGACTTTGACAAGGTCAACGGAGAGACTCTGGCCGAGGAATACAACATAGTGAACAAGGGCTGCCTCAGCTGCCCCATCAAGTGTGCGAGGACCGTCATGGTGGACGGAAAAGAGGTCAAAGGCCCCGAACTTGAGACCTTGGGACTTTTGGGCGGAGGCATACTCAACAGCAGTCTTGAAGACATACTCAAATGGAATTACGAGCTCGATGAACTGGGTATGGACACCATCTCAGCGGCGTCTACCCTGGCCTGGGCCATGGAGGCCAATGAAAAGGGTCTCTGGAAGAACGGGCTGGAGTTCGGAAAGACGGAAAATATATCTGAGATCTTCCGGAAGACGGCGCACAGAGAGGGCATAGGAGATGAGCTGGCCGAGGGAAGCAGCCGACTTGCGAAAAAGTACGGCGGCAAAGAATTCGCCATCAACTCCAAGGGAATGGAACTGGCTGCCTATGAGCCAAGGCGTGCCGTCGGCATGGGCCTTGGTTACGCAGTAGCCAACAGAGGCGGCTGCCATTTGAACGGCGGATACCTGGTCATCGTAGAGGGCCTTGGGCTCTTCACCGATCCCCAGACGCCCAAGGCAAAAGCGGACTTCACCATGCTCTTCCAGGACCTTATGGAAACCATATCGGCAACAGGGCAGTGCCTCTTCACGTCATATGCATTTTTCCCCGGTTTCCTCATAACCAAGCCTAACGGAGTCATTGCGACCATCGCAAACAAGGCCATACCGCACATCGGCGGCATACTCAGGTTCATAAACAGATGCGCTCCGGGCCTTGCCATACATCTTCCCGTGTTTCATCACACCAAAGCTGTCAAATATGCCATAGGTATGCCTATGACTTTCGGAAAGTATATAGCTATAGGTGAAAGAGGGTATACTATGGAAAGAGCTCTCAATACAAGGTTCGGTATATCGTCTAAAGACGATACACTGCCGGCAAGACTCACAGATGTTCCCCAGGATCCTGAAGATCCGACTACAAAAGTGCCTCTTGAACGCATGAAGAAGACTTACTACAGAGCAAGACGTTGGGACGAAAACGGAATACCAAAAGAGTCCACTCTGAAGAAGCTCAAGATCGCGAAGGGAGGTATCTGATGGTCAGCGTTGAATTATTCGGTCTGTTCAGACTCGATACAGGTATAAAGAAAATGGAGGCAGATGTCTCCACTGTTAAGGAACTCTATCCCTTGCTCCTTGCAGAGGCAAAAAGACTGGATCCCAAAACCGGGATCACGGCCAAGGATATGGACGGATGTATAGTGGTCGTAAATGGAAAACAGTCAAACAAAAGGGCGAAGCTCAAAGACGGTGACAAGGTCATGCTCATGAGCCCGGTATGCGGAGGATAATGGAATGGCAAAAGAAAAACTGATCCCATACATAGATGTGATCGCCTGCGCGGGATGCAGCGTATGCATAGAGAACTGTCCGAAAGACTGCCTTGAGCTCTCGAAACCAAAGTTTAAAGGAGACATAAGGACCATAGCGCAGCAAAATGACAAAGATGCGTGTATAGGCTGCGGCATATGCGCCAAAGTGTGCCCCATAGGGGCAATAAGCATGCAAAGACCGGGTACAGTTCCGGAACATATAGCTCGACCTAAGGAGGGTAATAAGATGGGCAAAATATATTGCAGAGTATTTCAGGCTGTGATGAAGGTAGGAAACTATTTCATGGGTTACAGGACTCCGGAGCTGGTATCCGAGGGTCCCGGAAGCATAAAGAGACTGCCGGAGATCATCCTGGCCAAGGGAGTAGGGAACGTGCTTTTGGTCACCGACGAAGGCCTTGTGAAGATAGGAGTCCCAAGCGGCCTTATGGAAGCCATGGATGCAGCAGGACTTAAGTACACGGTATTTTCCGAAGTTCAGCCCAATCCGACGGATCTTAATGTGGAGGCAGGTCTCAAGGCATATAAGGAGAACGGATGCGAGGGCATCATCGCTTTCGGCGGCGGATCTCCCATGGATTGCGCAAAAGGCATAGCTGCAAGGATAGCCCATCCAAACAAGACCATCCCTCAGCTGCAGGGCATACTGAAGGTCCACAAAAAGATAGTGCCCTTCTGGGCTGTGCCTACAACATCGGGTACCGGCTCTGAGACCACTGTGGCGGCAGTCATAACGGAAGCTGCCACCCATCACAAGGCCAGCATCAACGATCCGGCCATACTGCCCAAATATGCAGTCCTGGATCCGGAGCTGACCATGGGTCTTCCGCCTTTTGTGACGGCAACCACGGGAATGGATGCTCTGTGCCACGCGGTCGAGGCGTATACGAATCACACGTATAACACGAAAGTCGAAGATGACATGGCAAAAGATG
The DNA here is from genome assembly GCA_017619385.1 of Bacillota bacterium. GTDB lineage: Bacteria > Bacillota > Clostridia > Peptostreptococcales > Anaerovoracaceae > RUG13409. The sequence continues at coordinate 4,492 of JAFZSM010000019.1, read as the reverse complement.
CGGTCAAACTCATCCATGACTGGCTCCTCAAAGCTTATGAAAACGGAAGCGATCTGGAAGCAAGGGAAAAGATGCAGTACGCTGCATTCTATGCAGGAAGAGCATTTACAAGAGGCTGCGTCGGATACGTCCACGCCGTAGGTCATACTCTGGGAGGTCTTTACGGAGTAGCTCACGGCCTGGCGATGTCGGTCATCCTTCCCCATGTCATGAGGCAGTTCGGAAGTGCAGTCTATGACAAACTGGCAGATCTTGCAGACGTGTGCGGTATGGAGGGAGAAACCAATGAGGACAAGGCTCTTGCTTTCATAGCCTGGATAGACGAAATGAAGCAGAGCATGGGTCTTCCGGCAGGTTTCGACTGCATAAAAGACGAGGATATCGATCAGATCATAGAATGGGCCGACAAGGAAGCAAATCCCCTTTATCCGGTTCCGGTCGTCTGGGGGAAAGACGACTTCAAGCGCTTGATCCACACCCTCAGGAACGCTGTGTATTGATGTGATTAAGGTCGAAAGTGAATACGATGAGCTGCCTTTCAGGCGGCTCTCTTTTATCAGAAGAAAAAGATGAAAGAGACGCAAATTAATCGTTTCAATTGAACAAAAGTAGTGGTATAATGCCTAATTAATAAACTTACGGAGCTAAAAATAAGGAGACACAAATGGCAAAGTATTACGATGAACCGTCAAGAACATTCAGCGAGTACCTTCTCATTCCCGGTTATTCAGGGCCGGACAACATCCCCGAGAAGGTAGATCTTTCCGCGCCCCTGGTCAAATACAAAAAAGGACAGGAACCCTCGATCAAGCTCAATATACCGCTTGTTTCTGCGTGCATGCAGTCAGTGTCAGGTGAAGACCTTGCCATTGCCCTTGCCAAGGAAGGCGGTATTTCTTTTATATTCTGTTCGCAGAGCATAGAATCAGAAGCCGCCATGGTTGCCAAAGTCAAGGCATACAAGGCAGGTTTCGTCAGTTCCGACACCAACGTCCGCCCGGACAACACACTGGAGGAACTCCTGGCTATCAAGGCAAAGACAGGTCATTCCACCATAGCCGTAACAGAAGACGGTACCTTGGGAAGCAAAATGCTGGGCCTTGTTACGAGCAGGGACTATAGAGTCAGCCGCATGGATCCCGATACAAAGGTATCAGAGTTCATGACTCCCATCGACAAACTGGTCACGGCAAGAGAGGGTATCACCCTTAACGAAGCCAACGACTATATCTGGGAGCATAAACTGAACGTCCTTCCCATCCTTGATAAAGACGGAAACTTCAAATATTTCGTATTCAGGAAAGACTACGATTCCCATAAATACAACGCTCTTGAGCTTCTTGATGATGAAAAGCGCTTCATGGTAGGAGCTGCCATCAACACAAGAGACTATGAACAAAGAGTTCCGGCTCTCGTAGAAGCAGGGGCAGACGTCCTTTGCATAGACAGTTCCGAAGGATACACGGAGTGGCAAAAAAGGACCATCGCCTGGATCAGAGAGCGCTACGGCGACAAGGTAAAAGTCGGCGCCGGTAACGTAGTTGACGGCGAAGGCTTCAGATTCCTCGCTGACTGCGGAGCAGACTTCGTAAAGATCGGTATAGGCGGAGGCTCCATCTGCATCACAAGAGAAACAAAGGGTATAGGCCGCGGACAGGCTACAGCCGTCATAGATGTGGCTAAAGAAAGAGACAAGTACTTCAAGGAAACGGGAGTATACGTGCCCATCTGTTCTGACGGAGGCATTGTATATGATTACCACATGACCCTGGCCCTTGCCATGGGAGCTGACTTCCTCATGATGGGCAGATATTTTGCCGGATACGACGAATCCCCCACGGCAAAACTGCTGGTCAACGGCTCCTTCGTAAAGGAGTATTGGGGCGAAGGCTCCAACAGAGCCCGCAACTGGCAAAGATACGATCTGGGCGGAGACTCAAAGCTCACCTTCGAAGAAGGCGTAGATTCCTATGTTCCCTATGCAGGGCCCCTTGGCGACGGAGTGAAAAAGAGCCTTGCAAAGGTCAAGAGCACCTTCTGCAACTGCGGCGCTCTGTCCATAAAGGAGATGCAAAAGAACGCCAAGCTCACCGTCGTGTCGGCTACTTCCATAGTTGAAGGCGGAGCCCACGACGTAATTCTCAAGGAAAAGGTTAACAGATAATAAATGAGTGCCTCGGGCAATGCCCTTGGCACTCGGTTTGATTTATTGGAGGCTTAAATATGGCAAATGACGTAAGACCGGAATCTCTTGAAAGGATAACCACAGCTGAAGCGGCAAGATCGTTCATAGACGATCAGATAAAAGAGATCAAGGAGCAGGTAAAAGACGGTAAGGTCCTTCTCGCCCTTTCAGGTGGCGTAGATAGTTCCGTGTGTGCAGCTCTCATTTCAAGAGCAATAGGAAAGAACCTGACCTGTGTTCATGTGAATCACGGACTGCTTAGAAAAAACGAACCCGAACAGGTATGCAAAGTGTTCGGAGAGCAGTTCGACGTGAACCTTGTATATGTGGATGCTGTGGACAGATTCCTCAACGCCCTTGCAGGTGTATCTGACCCTGAGGAAAAGAGGAAGATAATAGGCGGCATGTTCATAGATGTGTTTGCTGAGGAAGCGGCTAAATTAAAGGATGTGGCATTCCTCGGACAGGGAACTATCTATCCCGATATACTGGAGAGTAAAGACGGCATAAAGGCTCACCACAACGTAGGCGGACTGCCCGAAAACATGCAGCATTTCGAACTCGTTGAGCCGGTCAATTTCCTGTACAAAGACGAAGTCAGGATGGTCGGAAAAGAACTGGGCCTTCCCGACAGCATGGTCAACAGACAGCCCTTCCCGGGCCCGGGACTTGGTGTAAGGTGCGTAGGCGCCATCACAAGGGACAGGCTCGAGGCAGTGAGAGAATCAGACGCCATACTTCGCGAAGAGTTTGCAAAGGCGGGTCTTGAAGGCCACGTATGGCAGTACTTCACAGTGGTGCCAGATATTAAATCCACAGGGATCAAGGACGGCAAGAGGACCTTTGAGTGGCCTGTAGTCATCAGGGCTATAAACTCGGTGGATGCCACCAGCGCAACTCCGGCGGTCATGTCTTGGGATCTGATGATGGTCCTTGTCAACAGGATCACGGCAGAAGTGGAAGGAGTCAACAGAGTGCTCTTCGACCTTTCACCCAAGCCTGTCGCCACAATAGAGTGGGAGTAAAACTTACAAAGAACAACATACAGTGAGCAAACAAGATGCTCACTGTTTTTTGAAAAGAAATTCTGATACTGTAAGTTTAAGCAGAGAAAGTGTTATGAAGAAAGTATTTTTAAAAAACGAACTTGAGGATATGCTGTCCTTTATAGGAGACAACGTCCGTAAATACAAGCTGAAAAAAAGCGAAGAAAACAGGGCCGTTCTCATGGCAGAGGAGACCCTTGTGACTATGCTTGAACATACCACGGGAGAAGAAGTGACCGTCGGTTTGAGCTATTTCCAAGGCATAATGAAGATAAGACTGAGCGCAAAGGGCGAAGCTTTTGAACCTCTTTCCGACGAAGACGCAGACCCCATGAGGACTGCATTGATGAGGTCCTTTGCAGAAGATATACGGATCAAGAACTCAAAAGGGACGAATATCGTCACCATAACTGCATTTAAATCCCGTTATCTTCTTTTGTATAAGTTGATCAGGGCAGCGCTGTTCAGCATTGCGATCTCGCTTCTTCTTAAGGCAGTCGCTTCGCCGCAGGTCTGCCTGTGGGTGGCAGAACAGGTGATGACAACAGGCAAAACTCTGTTTATGAACTGCCTCAATATGCTCATCCCGCCTCTTGTATTCTTCTCCATAGCCAGCGCTATAGTCGGCTTCGGCGACACGTCGCAGCTGGGCCGCATAGGCGGAAAGACGATGGGTCTTTATGCGTTTACCACAGTGTGTGCCACGGCATTCGGATTCATTCTGGTGGAACTGATCAAGCCGTACAAATACGGCACGCTTCAGCTCTCGGCAGTCGATCCCCTTCAGAATGCCGTGAAGATGTCCCTTAAAGATTCCATCGTAGGTATAATCCCGGAGAATATAGTGAATGCCTTTCTTCAGGCCGATACCATACAGATCATCTTTCTCGCCGTTGTCATAGGCATGGGCATAACAGTCGTAGGAGCAAAGGCCAAGCCGTTCCAGGACTTCATAACCGCCGGCAACGAGGTCTTCCTCAAGATGACCAACACCCTTGTCGGATTCATGCCGGTACTGATATTCTGCATAATCGGCGAAGTCTTGCTGGGCAGCGGAGGAGAAGGGAGCGTTATAGGGCTTCCTGTTCTGATCGGCATAGGAGTGTACATACTGGCGATAGTGGTCATGATAGGCTTCTATCATCTGCTGCTTCTCGTTCTCGGGAGGCTCAAGCCCCTCGTATTCACGAAGAAATATCTGCCGTATATGCTGCAGGTAGTGGGCATAGGGTCCTCCAGCGCGGCTATCCCGCTGCACATG
>JAFZSM010000018.1 GCA_017619385.1 Bacillota bacterium | reverse complement strand
TATTGCCAACGAGAGGAGCATCCCATTCCTTGTACGCCTGGTTCTTGATCTTTCCGTCGAGGGGCAGCTGAAAATCGTATTTGTGGGTATATGAGCAGTTGTTGCATACCGTCATTTTATAGCCCACGTCTCCGTGTCCTGCAGGGGCCGTAAGGGTGTGCTCAGCTTTGCTTGAGCAGTTGGAATGAAGTCCGAGGTTCTGGCTGTAGTCGTAGATCTCGTTTCTTTGGAACTCTTCCCTGTTGTCATAAAGAGCTGCGGGCCAGTCCATGATCTCGCCTAAAGTGGCGTCGCAATATGCTCTTCTGTCCTCATTGTCTTCGTAGAAGCTGATGCGGCCAGAGATGTAGTTTCCGTAAATCTCTCCGTAATCGTAGTTTTCGTAGTCGAAGTGCATGAAGCAGCCCACAAGGCCTCCGTTATGGACGTAGCCGTGGTCTGAGTCATAGCCGTCTATCCTGACTATGCAGTCCGTTATGTTGCCGTAACCGAAAGCGAAGATGCCGCCCATGAACTGCTCTTCTTTAAAGACGGGATCGTCATCGATGCAGATGAGTGTAGGTTCTACCGTGCAGCCTTTGACTACGCATTTTTTAGCAAAGCCTATGACTCCTGCAGTACCGAAGCAATGCCCGGTGGTCTGAGCGGAAGCTGTGCCGTTAAGTATGACGTTCTCGACAACGGTATTGACTCCGTATCCTGCAAGAAGACCTACGAACATGCTGTCTGTGCCGCTTGCTGAAAACTCAGCGCCGTAGATGCGAAGGTTCTTTATGACAGCTCCGTCAAGAGCTGTGAAGAAACCACTGCAAACTGCGCTGTATTCCTTAAGATTGGCGTCGTAAACGGTCTTTACCGTCTCAGGGTTCTTGCTCACCTTTGCGTTTATGATGCAGTAGTCCTGGCCGTCCAGAGTGCCTTTGAACTCAAAGGGCTCCCACTCGACGTCTTTAAGGTCGATGTTTGCCGTAAGGATATATGATCCCGACGGGTTTTCTTTCATCTTTAAGAGATCTTGTGCATTTGCGATCTTGACTAAAGCGCTGCTGCCGTATACGGGCACGGCTGCCAGGAGAACGCAAAGCAGCATGATCAGACTGATGATTTTTTTCATTAGCTTTTATCTCCGATAATTAATATTTATTTCCAAATTTCATCAAATAATCATACCACAAAAACAGCATTAATGCTAAAATACATTGTCATGTTCAAGAAGTTTTCAGACAATCTATATTATTATCTCGCAGCATCCGCAGCGGTGCTGTACATGGAGATGCTCCTGGCCTTAAGGTCAGGTTTTGACATGTCAGGGTATATGATACTGGGAGTGGTGTTCTGCGCCTTTTCCTTCGGCGCAGTCATAGTGCTCCTCTCTACCCTCTTCGGCAATTCAAAAGCAAACGGATGGGTGTTCTTCGGGATCATGGAGTTCATCACCATCTTTTTCCTTGTGGAGTTTTTCTGCAACCAGACTTACAACACCTTCATGAACATCAACGCCATCACCAACGGCGCAGGCAACGTGGTGACCGAGTACTTCGGCATCATTGTAAGCATCATAAAGAACGGTCTCCTGACCATATTCCTCTATCACATCCCATCCATACTGATACTTATTTTCTGCATCAGGAAAAAATTCAGGCCCCAGAGGAATCTGGCCACAAGCATAGCCATGGTCGTCCTCGCCGCAGTCCTTTTCTTCAGCAGCGAATCCGCCATGACCTTAAAGCCTTTCGCCGCTGAGAAGTACACATATAACTATATGTACAACGACGCCGTGCACGCCTTCGGCCTCGCCCACGGCACCTGGCTGGATATAAAGTACGCAGTCGCAGGAGTTCCGGATCCACCCTTGGACAACAGGGAGAATACCCAGGACAACAGCGAAGACGACGTGGAAAGAAACGTTCTAAACTTCGCGTGGAACAAGATAACATCAAGCACCGAAGATTCCACTCTTCAGAACCTTTTCTCCATAGTAAAGAACCAACAAGGAAGCAATAAAAACGAATACACAGGCCTCTTTGAAGGAAAGAATCTTGTGCTTCTCACAGTTGAGAGCATGAGCAAGGAGATGATCTCGGAGCAGTTCTTCCCTCTCATGTACAGGATGATGACCAAGGGCATAGTCTTTGAAGACTACTATGTGCCAAGCTGGGGCGGAAGCACGTCCACGGGAGAAACGGCCATACTCACAGGCCTCATCCCCATGTACAACCTGGACACCATTCAGATGACAGTGGAGAACGACAATTCCTACACGATGGCATCCATGCTCACGGATCAGAGAAACTACTTCACAGCCGCCTATCACAACGGCAACGCCACATATTACAACAGACTGGTGACACATCCCGCACTTGGCTTCTCCAAATTTGACGCCAACGATTCGGATATGGCATATTACCTCAACTATTCCGTACCGCCCAGCGATCTGGAGATGCTCCAGTACATAGGCGACGATATAAAGGACACTGAGCCTTTCTACGTATACGCCATGACCTACAGCGGACACGGAAACTACAGTTTCGTCTGGGGAGCGAACCAGATGGGATGGAAGAACCACGAACGTCTTGCAGGCACAGCGTACTATGACGACGAGATCCTGGGAGGATACATAGCCTGCAGCATGGAACTGGAACTTGGCCTTCAGGAATTCGTAAAGGTCCTGGAGGAAAGAGGAGAACTTGAGAATACCGTATTCGTGCTCTCTTCGGACCACTACCCCTACTTCCTGCAAGAACCCGTCGCATGGGGAGGCGAAGACTATACGAAGTACCTCTACGGATATCAGTATTCCAACTGCTTCGAAAGAGATCACAGCGCCCTCATAATCTGGAGCCCCTGCCTTGAAGAGATGGATGAACAGATAGTGGTGAGCGAGCCCACATCTCAGATAGACATACTTCCCACCCTTCTCAACCTCTTCGGTCTTGAATTCGACTCAAGAGTCTATGCGGGAAGAGACGTGCTTTCAGACAGCATGGGCATAGCCATATGGTCAGACTCCAGCTGGAAGACTACTGAAGGCTACTACCTGGCATCCAAAGGCGAATTCAAGCTTTACGAAGGCTCAAGCGTGGAAGATGCAGATGCGTATTTCAATGAGATACAAAGCATAGTAAGGAACAAGATATACCTTTCAAGGAACTTCATCACGGCAGATCTTTACAGATATCTTTCTCCCTACATAATCGATGAGGAGAGCAACATATCCATAGAACTCAATGAAATAGCTGATGAAGAACAGCTGAAAGAAGTGGTCCAGACAGTGGCCACCAAGATGACAAAAGCAAAGCAGTAACGCAAAAGCCCCGGTAAGCGCCGGGGCTTATATATTTCTGATCTTTCTGTGATATCAGGCTGTGGCCAATATAACTCCTATGAGTATGCAGACCTGAGTGCCTGCGTTAAGTATCTCTTCTATCCAGTTATCCTTTGCGGAGTCTGCATTGAACTTCGTTTTGAAGTATATGATGAAAGCAGCAAAGAACGTTATGCCCAGAAGAAAGAATATGCATGCGGGCATGGAGCTCACAGCAGCCCACATGGAAGGAAGGCTGATCTTAGATCTGTTTATTACCGCCGCAGCTATCATGATGAGCCAGCCTGCAGACATGCCTATGGGCATTACTTTCTTAAGTCCGGGGACTTCCTTCTTCGCTATGGCGAGAAGGAGCTTGTATACCACCATGCAGGAGCCCGCTATGAGGGAGATAACTGCGCCAAGAAGGAACAGCTTGCTCTGAAGAGGCTTTGCAAGAAGAGCCATATCTATACCGAATGCGACCACCGGGATGGCATCCATAAGGGCAAGACCTAAAGTGAAGCCCTCTTTACCTTTGTTTTCGCTCATGATGTGCCCCCTTAGTCGTCTGTCAGTATCTGCAGGAAAAGGCCGACCAGCATTTTCTTTGCAGGTTTGAAATAGAACGGAATTATCTTGTTCATCAATTTGTTGTATCCTTCGGGATAGCTTGTGTAATCGAAATCTTTCATTTTCTCCCTCCTTAAAGCCTGTAATCTCTTAAGAAGTTGCAGACCGCCAGGTAATTGGCGCTGCTGCAGTCGTTGCGGTAGGACATCATCTTGTTTTCAGAGATGATGAAGCCCCCTTCTCTTCCAAGGTCGTCGCAAAGCTTCCTTGCTTCTCTTACGCACTCTTCGGGACTTGACTCAGCCAGCATGACTGTTGTGAGTCCTCCCATGAAGGCTACGTTTGGCAGCTCTTTTCTGAATTCATAGGGATCGTCCTGCTCCACGTGGAATGTGAGCGTGCCCTTTTTGTAATCCTTGAAATAGTCCTTAAAGCCCAGGATCTTTCCTTCGGTGAAGACTCTTACATGCAGATCCTTAGATTCATATGCATCGTAAAGCTTCTTTAGAGACGGCCAGTAGAATCTTTCGAACTGGGGCGGACTGAGTATATTGTGAACAAGCATCATCGTCGACGCATCCCAGCAAT
>JAFZSM010000017.1 GCA_017619385.1 Bacillota bacterium | reverse complement strand
GTTTATAGCTGTACCCTGTTGTTAGTCCCGTTGCAAGGATCCTGGCATCGCCGCTTGTTCCATAGCCTGAAAGTTCGAAATCTTTAGTTCCCGTCGCAGGGAAGGATCTCGTTTCCTCAACTTCGCCTCTCATTATCCTCTGCAGCTCGTCAACAGAAGTCTTAACTTCGTTGATCTTCTGAGTCTGCGTGATATCGGTGGGACTGCTTATGCGGATGAGTCCTCTGCCGCCTTCAACGGACCTGACCGTTCTTTCGCTGCTCTCAGATCTCCTCCCTCCTGTGGGATCGCTTATGGGTTTGCCGTGAGCATCCGTATATCTGGTTTCAGTCCAAAGCTCTTTCATCCCGTTGGCAGCAGAGGCAGTGATCACCCAGGTGAAGTAACCGCCCGTACCGTCCTGTTCTCCGTTAACCGAGAAAGCGACGCAATCCATTGAATAGTTGATGAATAAAAGAACCACATTGAATCCTACTGATATGTTCCAATCAAAGTTGGACATATACGCAGGTTCGTATTTATCTTCATCGGGTATATACTGCCCGAAGGTTGCCGTTATGGCCAGGTTGGTCTTGACATAGAGTTCGAATTTGAGGAGTTCTATGCCTACACCTACACCCGCTTCGACGCTGACGCTTGGCGTTATGGAAGCGCCGTTGAAGTATGCCTTGCTCGCTTTGGTTATAGGCATGAGTTTGGTCATGGTGACCTTATCGCCTATGGACGTCAGGCATATGTAGAGATCTCCTTTGTATTGAGAAAGGAGCACCTCGCTCACGTCTCCTCTGCTGCTGATAACGCCTGACGTGAGAGCCTTGTCACCTGCTTTTGGCATATGATCGAAGACTTCCATGTACATCTTGCCGTAGAAGTAAGAATGGAATCCCGAATATTCCTTATCGAGTTTGAAGATCATCTTTCCGTTCTTCTTCTCAAGGCTCTCCATGTTGCCCGACTCGAACTTGGTGATGGGATCTTTCTCCACAAGACTGTAGACCATGCCCATACCGATCCCGATCTCAACTGATACGCCTGTCTTTACATATACGTATACAAGGGGTACCGGAGTGAACCTGTACTGGAGCGAGAATTCAAAGGATACGCTGGCAGAGATCGCACCGCTTGAGAACTTATGGGTGTTGTATATCGGGTTGTACTCAAAGTTAAGAGCGATCTGTACAGACAGACTTACAGAGACCTTTCTGCAGGACGATTGTCCGTTCTTTGCTTTCTTAAGGGTATCGTCCTCAAATGCTCCGTCCATAAAGCTGGATACAGCGCCCGGGTTACCTTTTGCCCTTGACACTACGGCACAGGCGAAGTCCTTTAAGGTCTTCATCTGACCGTTGGCTTCCTTGAATCCGTTCGTTTTTTCATCGGCATCGTTGTTGCTGGGAGTACTGGGAGCATCCGTATCCGTGATCGTGGCCATATGTCTGTCATCTTTACCGGGAGCAGTTTCATAGGTCTTGGTCTCGTTGAAATAGGTCTTGTTTCCGTCTTTATCTACGGTCTCGACCCTCCTGGTGACGGTCTTCCTGTTATTAGGCTTGTCATCGTCTACGGTCGTGGTTTCAGTCTCCGTAGACCCGTCAGGCTTAGTGGTCTTCTTTACTGTGTTTCCGTCGTCGTCTTTGTATGTCTCGGTCGTGCTTCCGTCAGCTCCGGTGGTCGTATTGTCCGTACCGTAGGACGTGGATTCGGCTTTGAAAAGCGGTATACCTATGGATATACCTATCTCATCTCCGTCCATGACAAGGGTCGCATAATCGCCTATGCCGAATTCAAGGGACGGAAGCTTCATGCCGTTGTCCGAACCGAATTCATTGAATCCCGTTCCGTCCGGTGTTTCTCCTTCGGTCTCGTCCTTGTTTTCGCCGCTGCCGAAATTAACAACATTGTTTCCGTTGGGTACGGACGAAACGTTGCCCTTTTCAATGCTCTCCGGTGTTAGATCCGCAATGCTGTTTATCTCGCTGAATGCCTTTACCTGCTCCTGCACGCAAAGACCGAAGGTGGTCCTTCCGGCAAATGCGCCAAGGTACGCATTCAGTTTGTCGAGGCCGTCATCAGAATAGAGATACTGTCCGTCTTCGGTAAGCTCCGGTGCTTCTCCCGCATAGGGTATCGCCCTTCCTGTGATGTTGTCGTCATTTATCACAGGCTCAGGATTATCAAAGCCAACCACCAAAGCTCCCGTGTATTCAGGCTCCCAGGTATACTCAGTCGTATTGATCGAATCTATGAGTTTTTCTCCTGACGTATCATATACACCGGTAGTCACCGAATACCTCTTCACCTTAGAAGTATCTCCTCCGAGAGGTATATCTATATATGCAAGCTTACTTGCTTCAGCGCCGTACATGGTATGTCCGTCTGTATTGTTGCCTCGGATATATCTGTATGCTTTTTGTTCCCTTGTGAGTTTATCGGACTCTTTATCGTCCGTCACTGCACTGAGGAACACAGGATAAACCTGGGCATAAGAATCAGCAGAAGCGCCGGCAGGGAGTTTAAGAGCTCTTGGGCGGAGCGAGTATATAGCTTTGATGTAGTACTGATAAACACCGTCATCTCCTTTGAGCTTAGGAGCAAATTCCTGTTCGAAATGCTCTCCCTTGATATTCCCGACAAACACGTCATCCCCGGATGGTACGAATACGCTTCCTACGAAAGATCCGCTTATCTCGCCGTCTCCGTCACCGTCATAGTAGAGCTCCGCATGATCGAAAGTAGCCACCATGGTGCTTATGGCATCGAGATAATCCGCTGCATAGTAACGGAAGATGAGATTTTGAGCAACTATATCATTGGAGTCCAAGGGTATATACTCATTGCCCTTGTATGCCTGGCCGTTGAATACTATGACGTCATCTTCGCTTTGGTTGAAGCAAATGGACTGGACGTTCTTTATTTCCGTATTGCTGGCATAGATACCTTTTCCTGTATCCCCTTTAAAGTCGCCCGATCCAAGATCGAGAGTAAGCGACTCGAAGTTCGCATAATCCGTAAAGGTCGAAGCATTATTACCACTGACTACCGTTACGGTCTGTGCAGTCTTTGCGACTTCTGCTTTTCCATATTCGACCTTTATGGTCTTATTGCCTGAGAACAAACCGCCCCAAACAGATGGGACCGAGTTCGTATCGATGCTGGTACTGCCGCTTAAGCGGGGGACGGAAGGAGCTATATCGATCAGGATAGTCTGGCTCCGGTCATACACAACGTTGAGCTGATATTTACCGGAAAGATCTGCTTCCGTCATATCAGACCAAAGGAAAGTGATCTCATAGATCGTACCTTCCCCATTTGCTGCTTTGCCTTGTGCGACGATCTTGCCGTCGGCATTTGTCAGATATACCCCAAGATTAGGATTAACGATAAATCCCGCGACTCTCGAGCAGTTGACCTTCAGAGTGGATCCCACATAAAGTCCGCCGCCTTTGGTAACACCTCCGTTTTTGGCAACTATTGAGATCTCAGGAGCAAGGCGATCATATATATCTTTGCCTTCTTTCGTACTGACGTCGATGGGACTCCAGCCGTTCTGAAGCTCGTTGTCATCATTGGCCGTATATATGACTACAGGTATGGTCATATTGTCGGCAAAGGCTCTTCGTCCGAAATTGAAGTTGATTATATCTACTATGGTTTGGCTATCTGCCACTTCCGGACTCGTCCTCGGAGTATAGTCCTGGTCATATTGGTCTACAGATATGAAATCTATTCCGGTGCTGAGGGGATTATCCTCAAAATCCAGATACCACAGTCTGCTGCGTCCCTGGGTGTAGGCACTTAAAGTTTCAAATACCACCTGCTCATCAGACGTACTCGACGCCTGTGTGTTGTTGAATGAGACAGGAGAATCATCGGCATTTTTCCTCTCCAGGTTCAAGATCCAAAACCTGGTGAAATCTTTATCGCTCCTGACATTGATCATGCTGGATTCACCTAAGGCGCCGTAAGTGATGTTACGGGATGTCCTGCGTGATTCTTCACCGTTCATCTCGAACCAGACCATGGGATAGATATATGAAGAACTGCCCTTTTTGCCGTAATTTTCTATATCAAAACTGAAATGAAAATCTTTGAACAAGAGACCTGCATGCTCGATCGTCAGGCTCGCTGTTGCTTCATAGTTGGATGCTATCCGGTAATATTGCAGAGATCTGTCCTCATAGCCGGTATCGCTGACATCGAAATTCCCCGTATACACCATGTATGCATGTTCAAGAGTACCGGTCTTATATCCGGCGCTCGTCTTGACTCCGGACGGTATCTCCCCGTTGACATAATCTTCTTCCATGACTATCGGTGCCATTTCACTTGGATAGTTCATGACGTTCAAACCTTCAGAGTACCCGCTGGGAAGTCCCCTGTGATCTACGCCTGTCATAAGCTCACGGTCTACCCAATAATCACCGGAATCCTCATAAGAAGATCCGCTGAGGACGTAAACAGGCTGACCGTTTTCGATCACCGGATTACCTTGATCATCAATTTTCGGGACCCAGTCCTCGTAATCTTTTCTTGAAAAGGTGAGTCCGGCATAGGCGAGATGGCTCCTGGTTGCAGGATGGATGGTTATGACACCTTCCAGTTCTTTGATAGTATTCTTTCCTTCATAATTCCATTCCGTTACCGTCCTGTCCTTAATGAGAGCATTTTCTGAAACCTCAACGCTGGATGTCAGGTTCTCGCCGTCGGAACCCGCAAGTACCGAAGCGAGATTCAGTCCTGCCCTCTCTTCCGAAGACATGACACCCACCAATGTGACTGTGGTCTCGGCGCTTGCAATGGAGCATAGACCGTCAAGTCCTCCGCCTTTTACATTTGAAAGTTTTACTTTAAAGGTCTTGCTTTCGGTATCGTTGTTCTTTATAAGGTCGATGGGGATCTCTATCTCGTCTATGCTTCCCAGCAAAGCGATGGTCCCGCTTGCCTTTGCATAGTCGACACCCTCTTTTGCAGTTCCGTCTTCCGTTGTATAATCGACGGTCACGTTATAGCTTTTATCACCCTTTCTGATGACTTTTACGTATGCTGTTCCCGAATTTCTGTCCACTCGGTAATCCTTTACCTCGAAGCCTATTTCGGAAATACCGTGTTCATCATTGTCGGATACCAAAACTGTATGTGTATTACAAAGATCCGAAAGTTCTCCTCCTTCGCACTCTACTATGGTGAAGATGCCCATCTCAGGTAATTCGGGCTCGTTGTCATCTATGGCGTCGATCTCTATATACTTGACAGTTTCACCGTCTGCAAAGGTCAGGTCGAATTCATATACGTCAAAATCGTCCTCGAATTCAAGGACGCTGTATGTAGCTTTTTCGTCAAGAGGAAGGTCCTCCGGAGCTTTTGGTATGGGAGGGATCTTCTCATACTTTTCCCCGAACAGGGATTCACTGCAATAGTATTGTCCGTCTATGACGTAGATACAACGGTAATCGATGTCTTTGAGGCTGCCTTTGTCAAAGTCCCATACATTTTTCCACAATGTGGGGAAGCCCGGATCTTCAGCTTCTTTGACATCGGTCCACCCGAGAGTGCTCCTAGTCTGCCATTGGTAACTGTCTGCTTTTACGTTTCCTGACAATATGAGTACGAGTTCATCTTCAGGATCCACGTCATCACCCGGGTCTTCAAAAACTATAGCCTCATCCGAAGGAAGCATGTTTCTGAGTCCGTCAGGCATGCCTATCTCCTGATACTGAGCTATGGTCTTCGGATCCTCATTGCGTATGACAAGGTCCTTCTTGCCCGATGCGGCATAGTCGTACAAATAATCCGATCCGTCAGGCATCATTGTGACCGCGGGAGCATAGGTGATCTTGGCCGTCACTCTTCCCGACGTTCCTCCTACGCGATACACGGGGATCCTGATGGATGAGGGTATCACCTTGCCTTCATCATTTACAGCTCCTTCCTCCGCCACGTCGGACTGGAAGTCCCCGAAAGCGAAAGTACCGTAGGGATAGGTGGCTATCCAGTCGTCCTCCTTGCTTATCTCGCCATCGTCCCTTGATGCCGGAAGTACGGCTTCCGGGATCTGACTTAAGTGTTCACTTTGATTCTTCTGCCCTATATCTGCGTAGACAGCAGAAGGTATCATGGTGACCATGAGTATTGCTGCAAGCAGTACAGACATTAGCTTCTTAAGAATACTTGAAACGTTCATTACTTCTTCCTCCACATGCTATGTGTAGTCTTTATATATATTATGTGTATATTATATGTAAATACACAAAAAAGGTCTATATATTGTATATATAAAACTTAATCACGAGCAAAGCGATATTCGCCTTGCCCGTACATTTAATGCTTGTTTAGGTCCCTTATCTGTTCTTTCTTCTCTTCATGAAGAACCAAAGGAGCAGCAGGAGGAGAAGCAGCAGAAGCGCTATGCCTGCATAGAGCAGCCACGGTACAGTCTTGATGACTGTGAAGCTCGTCGCTATGCTTCCGTCTTCGAGCACGATCTTGATATCGTGATCGCCTTTCCTTAGCCTCCTTAAGAACTCTTCCTTCACGTAGACAGTGGAGTTCTTGAGATCTAC
>JAFZSM010000016.1 GCA_017619385.1 Bacillota bacterium | reverse complement strand
GGAAGAGATACTGGGCATGCCAGCATGCGCCGTTACCTGGCCTATAGGTTCAGGGCTCAACTTCCAGGGTATATACGACATTTTAAAAAACGAAGTCCATCTCTACAAGGAAAAGAAGACCCTTAAGCTTGGAGAAGAGGGAGTCTTCGGAACAGAGCTCGATGACATCATCACCCAGTTCAACCTGAAAGAACTAAGAGACCAGCTGGAACTTCTGGAAGGTGCAGGCTATCCGGTGGACAGAGAAAGCATATCAAAGGGTGAACTCACTCCCGTTTTCTTCGGATCGGCTCTTACAGACTTCGGAGTCACAAGTTTCCTGGATTATTTCCTCGAGATGTCCCCTGCCCCGGGACCGAGAAAACTCGCAGACGGAAGCAGCGTAGACCCTCTGTCAGATAGTTTTTCCGGCTTCATCTTCAAGATACAGGCCAATATGAACCCGGCTCACAGGGACAGGCTGGCTTTCCTTCGAATATGCTCCGGCACTTTCGAAAAAGGTATGACTGTCACTCTGTCAAGAACGGGGAAACCAATCAAACTGGCCCAGAGCACTCAGCTCATGGCAAACGAAAGAGAAAACGTAGAGACGGCCATAACAGGCGATGTCATCGGTATATATGACACGGGAAATTTCCAGATAGGAGATACTCTCTGCACCACAAAGGAGCCCATATTCTTCGAGCCTCTGCCCACCTCCCCTCCGGAACTTTTCGCAAGGGTATCGGCAAAGGATTCCATGAAGACAAAGCAGTTCCAAAAAGGCGTACAACAGCTGGCCCAGGAAGGAGCAGTTCAGGTATACCATAACGAGTACAATGAGATAGTCATAGGCGCCGTTGGTCAGCTCCAATTCGAAGTGTTCACCTACAGGCTTGAGAATGAATATAACGCGCCGGTGAGATTCGAACCTCAGGATTACCAGCTTGCAAAGTGGGTTGTAAGTTCCGACGGCGGCAAGACGAGCGAAGTGGATATAGATGCCGTAAAGAAGTGCGTAGACAGCAGATCGAGCCTGGTCTTCGACCGCTTCGAAAGACCGGTACTGCTTCTTGCAAACCAGTTCACGCTGAACTATTTCAGAGACAGGCATCCGGATATAGTGCTGGCAGAAGCTACAGAAGTCAAATGATCAATGCAAAAAGAAGATCCGCAGACCTAAGGTCTGCGGATCGTTTTTTGTATTGTTTGAAGTATTATGCGTCTTCCTGTTCTGCCTTATAGGCTGCAACGACCTTTTCTGTCAGGTTGGACGGAAGTGTTGCATAGTGATCGAATGCCATGGTGAAGGATCCTCTTGCCTGTGTCATAGCACGAAGAGCGATGGCATAGTCGAATATTTCAGACTGAGGTGCTTCTGCATGGAGGGTCTGACCGCCGCCGAGAACCGGTTCCATACCGAGAACGATTCCTCTTCTGTTGGGGAGATCGCCCATTACAGCTCCTACGTAATCGTCGGGTACTGTTATGTCAAGCTTCATTATAGGCTCGAGAAGTACAGGCTTTGCCTCGGGGATACCCTTGTTGAATGCCAGTCTTGCAGCTGCCTTGAAGGAAACTTCGTCGGAGTCTACTGCGTGATAAGAACCGAAGTAGAGTTCTGCTCTGATGTTCTGGCACTTGCATCCTGCCAGAGGTCCTTTCTCCATGCATTCGCGGAGACCTTTTTCTACTGCCGGAATGAAGTTTCTGGGAACTACGCCGCCGACGATGGAGTCGACGAACTCGAATTCTTCTTCAGATCTTGAGAACTTGATGTATACGTCTCCGTACTGACCGGAACCGCCGTTCTGCTTCTTGTGTTTACCCTGAACATCGGAGTTGCCCATGATGGTCTCTCTGTATGCAACCTTCTGAGGAACTGTGGAAACTTCTACGCCGTTCTTGTCCTTGAGCTTTGCCATGAGGATGTTGGCCTGGATATCTCCCTGTGTACCGAGGAGAGTCTGACGTGTTTCGGTATTTCTCTCGAGGCAGAATGAAGGATCTTCTTCCATGAGCTTCTTAAGACCTGAAGAGACCTTATCTTCATCGGCCTTGGACTTAGGCTCAATAGCTGTGAAGAGAGTCGGCTGCGGGAATACGATCTTGGGGAACTGTACGGGAGCAGCTTTGTCGCAAAGCGTATCGCCTGTCTGTGTGGATGCGAGCTTACCGAGAGCTACGATGTCACCGAAGGATGCCTTGAGGCATTCGCCCTGAGTCTTTCCTCTGAGATAATATACCGAGCTGAGTTTCTCGTTCTTTTCCTGAGTGGAATTGAGAAGTTCCATACCCTGGTTGATGCTTCCGCGAATGACCTTTGCGAGGGAGATCTTTCCGAACTGGTCTGCGATGGTCTTGAAGACGAATACTGCTGCAGGACCGTCTCCGCAGGGAATGGGATCTCCGCCCACTGTTTCATAAGGTTCATGAGCTGTGGGCTTGGGAACATACTTGATGAAGGAATCAAGAACTTCCTTTACACCATCTCCCTTGAGAGCTGAGCAGGTGAATACGGGGCAAAGTCCGCCGTCCAGTATTGCCTGGGAAAGTCCGTTGGAGAATTCCTCTTCTGTGAACTCTTCACCGCCGAAGTACTTGTCCATAAGTTCTTCTGATGTTTCTGCGATGGCTTCGTTGATAGCATCTGTATCGTCCATGGATACTACTGCGGAACCGAATTTATCTTTGAGGGATGCGATAACTCCGGGAACGTCGAGGTTGTCCTTGTCTGTCTTGTTGATGACAAAGAATCTGGGAACGTTGAACTGTTTGCATGAATTCCATGCCTTCTCTGTTCCGACCTGTATTCCGGATGATGCGTCTACAAAAATAGCAGCTGCTTCTGCTGCGCGAAGAGCGCAATTGACTTCGCCTACGAAATCGAAGAAGCCCGGCGTATCGAGAAAGTTGAGTTTTACTTTGTTGTACTCTACAGGAACTATAGACAGGTTGATGGAATATCCTTTTTCTGCTTCCATCTTGTCATAGTCAGATACTGTATTTCCGTCTTCGACTCTTCCGAGTCTTGAAATGACGCCGGTTGCAAGAAGTGCAGCTTCAATAAAAGTGGTCTTTCCGGAACTGCCGTGTCCTACAAGAGCGATGTTTCTGATGGTTTCGCTGGTGTAACCCTTCATAATATATAATTTCCTCCTAAAAAATACTGTCCGTATTAATAACAAATCAGTGGCTGCCTAAACAGCCACTGAAAAGTATATCATATTAAGCTATGAAACTACAAGGAAAATATTACTTATCCCAAAGAAGTGTATGGTCTTCGTAAAGTTCTACATATTCTCCTGCCGGACCGTAGAAGAACTGGAATCCGTACATGGGCCTTCCGTCCGGATGTCTTTGGAGCATGTACTCTTCTACCTTGTATCCTTCAGCAGCGATGGCCTTCCCGAGTTCTTCGATATTGGTTCCCAGATAGCAAAGGTGATCCACTACTCCCAGGTTTCCGATCCTGGGTTCACCCTCCAATGTATAGAACTCGATGATCATATCTCCCTTGTTTAGGAAGAGCATCCTGTGTCCGCTCAGTTCGAATCTCATATCCACCGTAGCTTCAAATCCGAGAAGTCTGGTATAGAAATCCTTTACCTTATCGATGTCTTCGTCCTTTGTAGGGATACCTACGTGATGGACCTTGTCTAACGTGTATGCCATGTTACCCTCCAAAAATAGTATCAGTAAAATTGTACATTTGTATTATATACGATTTACATTGCCTTTACAATCCGGGGGATGTTTTATTTGTTTTTTACCGATATCTAGCTGAACGAGCAAAATGGCGACAAACATCACAATGCAGCCTGCAAGTTCCCTTGCAGAAAGAGTCTCATGAAGAAGGAACCAGCCACCGATGACTGCGAATACGGATTCAAAACTCATTATGAGGCTGGCCGCCGCAGGTTTTACGCTTTTCTGCCCCTCTATCTGGAGCGTATAACCGACTCCTGCAGACAGGATGCCGCAGTAGGCCACAGCTATCTTTCCGCCCCAAAGTCCCTGCCAAGTGATATCTTCAAACAGAAGAGCGATAATGCTGCTCAAAACGAAGGATACGAAGAACTGAATAAAACTCATTTTAATGACTTCGGCTTTTCCTGCAAATCTGTCTGAGCAGAGTATATGAGCTGAAAAGAACACGGCGCATCCGAAGACGAGCAGATCTCCATACTCTATGGAAAGACCTTCTGTAGCGCAGAGAAGATATAGGCCCACAAGCCCCACTGCGACTGCGATCCATGTCTTTACGCTCTCTTTTTTCCTCAGTATGAAAACATTCAGTACGGGTACTATGAGGATGTACATAGCCGTGATGAATCCGGCTTTGCCTGCCGGGGTATACACCATGCCCATCTGCTGCAGGTTATTGGCTATGGTCATGAATAATCCGCATCCGAGACCCCCGGCAAGAGTCGCCTTGTTGAACTTGAACGCATTTTTTACGCCGTATTTGGCCATGCAAAGGACACCAAGGAATATGACCGCAAGAAAACACCTTGCGGCCATGAAGGTGATGGGCCCTATGTGTTCCATACCGCTTCGCTGGAATGCGAAGGCTATGCCCCATATGAATGCTGTGATGAAGAGCAGCATGCTGCCCTTTAAACTGTCTTTCATTTTTACCGTGTATATTAAAAAATCAGTGCGGCCTGTATGCTGTCTGAAAGCGCTTATGAAGGGTAGCAGAGACTCGATGACAGCATTTGAAGCCCGATTATGTGAGGGCTGAAAACGATGGAAGAAAAGGCTCTGCGTTAAGCCCGGAGTGGGCTTTCACGATGGCATACACCGCACTGATTAAATTCATTTAGAAATCTGCGTTTTTCGGTGTTCTCGGGAACGGAAGGACATCTCTTATGTTGTCCACTCCCGTAAGGTACATGATCATGCGCTCAAATCCCAGACCGAAACCTGCGTGTTTGCAGCCGCCGTATTTTCTGAGTTCAAGGTACCACCAGTAGGTCTCCTCGTCCATTCCGAGCTTTTGGATCTTTTCCTTCAGAACGTCGTAACGCTCTTCTCTTTGGGATCCTCCGACTATCTCTCCTATGCCGGGCACCAGAAGGTCGCAGGCTGCGACGGTCTTTCCGTCCTCGTTTTCCCTCATATAAAAGGCTTTGATTGCTGAAGGATAGTTGATGAGGAATACGGGCTTTTTGAATACCTCTTCCGTAATATATCTCTCATGCTCGGACTGAAGGTCCATGCCCCAGCCGGTCACTTTATATTCGAATTTTCTTCCCTTAGCCTGAGCTTCTTCAAGGAGTTCTATAGCTTTTGTGTACTCCAGTCTTTCAAAGTCGTTGGATACCACGTTATGGAGCCTGCTGTAAAGATCCTTGTCAACGTAGCTGTTGAAGAAATCCATCTCAGCCGGACACTGCTCGAGCACATAGTTGATAATGTACTTGACCATTTCCTCGATGAGGTCCATGTCGTCCTTGAGGTCCGCAAAAGCGATCTCCGGCTCTATCATCCAGAATTCGGAAGCATGCCTTGTAGTGTTGGAGTTCTCCGCCCTGAATGTGGGTCCGAATGTATAGGTGTTCTTGAATGCAAGAGCAAATATCTCGGCTTCCAGCTGGCCTGATACGGTAAGGTTTGCGCTCTTTCCGAAGAAGTCCTGGGAGAAATCCACGCTGCCGTCTTCGTTCTTGGGGACATTGTCCAGATCAAAGTTAGTCACGTGGAACATCTCTCCGGCGCCTTCTGCATCGCTTGCCGTGATGATGGGCGGATGAGCGTATACGAATCCTTTTTCCTGGAAGAACTTATGGATGGCATATGCTGCAACGCTTCTCACTCTGAACACTGCGGAGAATTTGTTGGTCCTCGGACGGAGGTGCTGCTGGGTGCGGAGATATTCCATGGTGTGTCTCTTGTTCTGGATGGGATAATCCGGATCCGAGGGAGCCTCCACGACTATCTCCTTTGCCTTGATCTCGAAAGGCTGCTTGCTTCCGGGTGTCAGGACCAGCTGCCCTTTTACGGAAAGAGCCGTCGACAGGGGCAGTTTGGAGATCTCTTCGAAGTTGTGAAGGAACTCCTCTTCGTATACCACCTGTACGCTCTTGAAATATGTTCCGTCGTTCAGATCTATGAATCCGAATTTGTTGGAACCTCTGTTGTTTCTGATCCAGCCTACGACTTCTATGTCGCCTTCATATTTTGACGGATCTTTATATACTTCTCTTAATTCTGTCATATCTTTTAATATCGGCCGTTAAGCCGTTCCTTTCCTTATACTTAATGAAGAGGCTTTTTGCAAGCGTCTTCTACGGTGTACTTTGCTTCCCAGCCAAGTATCTCTTTAGCCTTAGAGCAGTCCGCATAGCACTCGGCTATATCTCCGGGGCGCCTTGCCGTGATCTCGTAGGGTATCTTTATGCCCCTGGTCTTTTCAAAGGCTGATACCAGTTCAAGTACCGAAG
>JAFZSM010000015.1 GCA_017619385.1 Bacillota bacterium | reverse complement strand
TGATGGTCCTTGTCTTTCCCGGTGATGAGCTCACCTTTGCAAGTGCTTTCCTGTTCAGAAGAAGATTGATGAGGGACGATTTTCCCACATTGGATCTTCCTGCAAAGGCTATCTCGGGAAGCCCCGCTTCCGGATACTGCGAAGGTTTGACCGCTGAAGTAATAAATTCAGCAGACTTTATGGTCATATCAGCGCCTCTTTCAGAGCGTCATCTATGGTATGGAGAAGAACGAATTCCATGTCGTTTCTCACGCTCTCCGGAAGATCTTCTATATCTCTTTTGTTATCGGCGGGAAGAAGGACCTTCTTGATGCCCATCCTGTGAGCTGCAAGAGCCTTTTCTTTGAAGCCTCCTATGGCGAGGACTTTGCCCCTTAGCGTGATCTCTCCGGTCATAGCCACGTCTTTTCTTACGGGTCTTCCCGTAAGAGCTGAGACCACGGAAGTGCACATGGTCACACCGGCGCTTGGACCGTCTTTAGGCACTGCGCCTTCAGGGATGTGGATGTGTATGTCCTTATCCTTGTAGAAGTCAGGATCAACGCCCAGCTTTTTCTGATGGGCCCTTATATAGCTTATGGCTGCTTTGGCAGATTCCTGCATCACGTCTCCGAGCTGTCCTGTAAGGAGTATGTGGCCCTGGCCCGGAAGTACAGCCGTCTCTATGAAGAGAGTCTCTCCTCCGACCACCGTCCAGGCAAGTCCCGTGGCGACTCCAACTTCGTTCTTTCCGAGAAGCTTGTCGTAGAAGACTTTCTTTTTGCCAAGATAATCTTCTATATTCTTAGCCGTGACGCTGTGCTTTGTATCGTCTCCTTCGACGACCTTTCTTGCGACCTTGCGGCACACGGATCCGATATTCTTCTCCAGACTCCTTACGCCGGATTCTCTTGTGTAGTTATTGATGATGGTGGTGACGGCGCTTTTGCTGATGCTTATCTGCTTGGATGTAAGACCGTTGGCCTTGATCTGCTTGGGTACGAGGTACTTAAGTGCGATCTGGGTCTTTTCCTCCATGGTGTATCCGGAAAGATCCAACACCTCCATCCTGTCAAGGAGAGGCCTTGGGATAGTATCCGTATCGTTCGCCGTTGTTATGAAGAGCACCTTCGAAAGATCGAAGGGAACTTCCAGGTAGTGATCGACGAACTCCTTGTTCTGCTCGGGGTCGAGCACCTCAAGAAGTGCTGATGCCGGATCTCCTCTGAAATCCATTCCTATCTTGTCCACTTCGTCAAAGAGGAATACGGGATTGTTCTTTCCGCACTCTTTTATAAGAGCCATTACCCTGCCCGGGATAGCTCCCACGTATGTCCTTCTGTGTCCTCTTATCTCAGCTTCGTCTCTGACTCCTCCCAGGGACATGTGGACGAACTCTCTTCCAGTCGCCCTTGCGACCGACTTTGCGATCGATGTCTTACCGACTCCCGGAGGGCCTACGAGGCAAAGTATCGGCGCTTTGTTATCGCTTGAAAGATGGCGCACTGCAAGGAACTCAACAATGCGGTCTTTGACCTTTTCCATACCGTAATGATCTTCGTCTAAGATCTTTTCGGCTGCGAGAAGATCGAGTTCTTCATCCGATGCGTCGTTCCAGGGAAGCGTAAGAACGCTTTCGATATAATTTCTGTAAACGGAAACGTCGGCGGAATTGGAAGGCATTTTGGAGAACTTGTCGATCTCCTTTTCGATCTTTTTTGTCACGCCTTCGGAAAGCTTCAGCTCGTAGAGTTTCTTTCTCCACTCCTCCGCTTCATCGCTGGTGCTTTCTCCGTCACCCAGTTCTTCCTGGATGGCTCTGATCCTTTCTCTTAAATAGTACTCCCTCTGATTCTTGTTCATGGAGCTTCTGACCTTGGAATGGATCTTGTCCTCGAGCTTCAATATCTCGTTTTCTCTTTTGAGTATATCAATGACCAGTTTCAGTCTCTTTTTGACATCGATGGTCTCGATAACTTTCTGTGCATCTTCGCCGTTCAGCTGCATCAGGGACGCTATGGTATCGGCAAGGCGTCCGCCCTGCTTTATGGTGTCTATATTGACCGTATTCTCATTGCTGTACTTAGGGCTCTTCTGGGAATACTCGTCAAAAAGCTCCATAGCTGTCCTCATGAGAGCGATAACATCGGCTCCGGGGTTTTCCGGATCCTCTTCTGCTATGCCCGATACGGACACGAGGAAATAAGGCACCTCCTGGTTGACTTCGTCAAGCTTTGCTCTGTACTGTCCGTCGACCAGCACTCTGACGCTGTCTCCGGGGAGTTTGAGCATCTGCTTTACCTTTGCCACGGTGCCTGTCTGATATACGTCCTTCGGCGTAGGAAGGTCTGTATTGATATCCTTCTGAGCAGTCAAAAATACGGTCTGGTTCATCATCATGGCTCTTTCAAGAGCAATGATGGACTTTTCCCTTCCCAGATCGAAATGGACTACCATATTGGGGAATACGGAGACTCCCCTCAAAGGGATCATGGGCATCAGTTCGCTCATATAGCAATCTTACCTCTTAATATATCCTCTTTAGTAACAACTACTTTCTTTATATCCTTCTTTGAAGGAACTTCATACATGACGTCTGTCATGACTTCTTCTATTATGGATCTTAAACCTCTTGCGCCTATCTTTTTGGCGGCAGCTTTTTCCGCTATAGCTTTGACTGCGTCGTCTTCCACCTCCAGCTGCACTCCGTCGTAGGCAAGAAGCTTTTTGTATTGCTTGAGTAGCGCATTCTTAGGTTCTGAGATTATCCTCATGAGAGCCTCTATGCTCAGCTCATCCAATGTGGCTATGATGGGGACTCTTCCGATGAATTCGGGAATGAGCCCGTAATGTAGAAGATCCTCTCCCTGGACCTGCTCCAGGATATGGGGATCGTCCTTACTGACTGACACTATATCGGAATTGAAACCTATGGTCTTTTCTCCGATACGTCTTTGTATTATCTTGTCGAGGCCGTCGAAGGCTCCTCCGCAGATAAACAGGACGTTGGTCGTATCGAACTTTATGAACTCCTGCATGGGATGTTTGCGTCCGCCCTGGGGAGGAACGTTGGCTTCCGTACCTTCGAGTATCTTCAGGAGGGCCTGCTGCACTCCTTCGCCGGATACGTCCCTGGTGATGGAGGGGTTATCTGTCTTTCTTGCCAGCTTATCTATTTCATCCACATAGACTATGCCTCTTTGGGCCTTTTCAAGGTCCCAGTCGGCAGCCTGTATGAGCTTTAAAAGTATGTTCTCTACGTCTTCTCCCACATAACCGGCTTCGGTCAGCGCCGTAGCGTCTGCGATGGCGAATGGTACGTCAAGAAGCTTTGCAAGGGTCTGCGCAAGCAAAGTCTTTCCGGATCCTGTGGGTCCTATCATTATGATATTGGACTTCTGGACTTCCACATCATTGAGTGAAGAATCATCATCCTCAAGATCTTTGTTCATCAGCCCTTTTACTCTTTTGTAATGGTTGTAGACAGCTACAGCCAATATTTTCTTTGCCCTGTCCTGATCTATGACGTAGTCATTGAGGGCATCGTGGATCTCGGAAGGGGCAGGAAGAGGTCCGCTGAAATCGACCTGAGCCTCTTCTTTTATCTTTCCGAACTCTTCATCCAGAATATCCTGGCACATTGCGACGCACTCGTCGCAAATGTACACGCCGGGGCCTGCAATGAGGCGCCTGACCATACTCTGGGGTTTATTGCAAAAATTGCACACCAATTCCTTGGAACTATCGTATTTAGGCATTTATCTCTTCTCTACCACCTTGTCTGCCAGACCGTATGCAACGGCCTCTTCAGCATCCAAATAATTATCCCTGTCTGTATCTTCTTCTATCTTTTCGAGCGGCTGCCCTGTGTTTGCAGCCAGTATCCTGTTCATCTTTCCGCGGATCTTCAAGATGTGCTCTGCCGCGATCTTGATATCCTCGGCCTGTCCCTGGGCTCCGCCAAGAGGCTGATGTATCATCACTTCTGCGTTGGGAAGGACATATCTCTTTCCCTTTGTTCCCGCACTAAGGAGGAATGCGGCCATGGAAGCTGCCATTCCGACGCAGATAGTGCAAACATCCGGCTTTATATACTGCATGGTATCGTAGATGGCCATGCCTGCAGTAATGACTCCGCCGGGGCTGTTGATGTATATGTTGATGTCTTTATCAGGATCTTCCGATTCCAGAAACAAAAGCTGAGCGACTACAAGACTTGCGGTCGCATCGGTGATCTCATCATCTATGAATATGATCCTATCCTTCAAAAGTCTGGAATAGATGTCGTAAGAGCGTTCACCTCTTGAGGTCTGCTCAACGACTACAGGTACCAAATAACTCATTATTATTCTGCCTTTTCTTCACTTTCCTTGGGCTCTACGATCTTCGCATTGTCAAACACGAAGTTGACTGTCTTTCTGTAGACTATGTCTTCCTTAAGATATTCTTCGTTGAACTCAAGGGCTTTCTTGACCTTTTCAAGCTCCATGTTGTACATAAGAGCGTATTTTTGATACTCTTCATCAAGCTCTTCCGCGGTCGCTTCGATGTTCTCTTTTGCTGCTATAGCTTTGATGAGAAGCGAAGATTTCACTCTTGCGACTGCGTCCGGTCTGAAGTTATCGTTTAATGTCTGATCCGCTGATTCGAGATACTTTTTGACCGCGTCTGCCGATACTCCCTGATTGACAAGTCTTTGGAGATAATCGTTCTTCATCTGATCGAGCTCGTCCTGGATCATGACTTCGGGGATGTCGATATCGTTTGCGTCGCAAAGAGCAAGGACTGCCTTGTTCTTTCCGTCGTAGTCATTCTTCTCGTCTGTCTGCTTCTGGAGCTTTTCCTTGATGTCCTTTCTCAGCTCATCAAGGGTATCGAACTCGGAAACGTCCTTTGCGAACTCGTCGTCAAGTTCGGGGAATTCTTCGTACTGAACTTCATGTACTTTGCACTTGAATACAGCTTCTTTTCCGGCAAGCTGCTCTGCCTGGTAATCCTCCGGGAAAGTGACTGTCACGTCTCTGTCTTCCCCTGCCTTGATGCCTACCAGCTGATCTTCAAATCCCGGGATGAACATTCCGGAACCGAGCTTCAGGGAGAACTTTTCTGCAGTGCCGCCTTCGAACTGATCGTCACCTACGAATCCTGCATAGTCGAGTACCACCGTATCTCCCAGCTGTGCTTCTCTGTCAACGCTGACAAGTCTTGCGTTTCTGGATCTTAAATTATCCACTTCGATATCTACGTCATCATCGCCAATGACGAGGGGCTTGAATTCAACTTCAAGTCCTTTGTATTTCTTCAGTTCCACTTCCGGAGACACGGTCACGTCAAAAGTAACTGTGAATCCTTTGCCCTTTTCAAGCTTTTCATCGCCGAAGCTTAAGGACGGTCTGTCTACGGTATCCAGTTTCAGTTCATCCACTGCCTTGGGATAAGCTTCTTCTACCATGTTGTTGATGGCTGTTTCGAAGAATATGGACTCACCGTATTTTCTTTCTATGATGCTGCGCGGAGCCTTACCTTTTCTGAATCCGTCAACGGAGATCTTGCCTCTGTCCTGAAGGTATGCCTTCTGGAGTGCGGCTTCAAATTCCTCTGCTGTGAACTCGATAGTGAACTTTGCGCTGTTGCCTTCTCTACCTTTAAATTCTGTTTTCATTTATTATTCCTCCTTATTTATCTCATAATGAGACAAGTTAAGATTATATCACAAGACAGGGACTCTTGCAAAGAAATAAAGTGCTTGCAAAGAATTATTATCCGTGATAGTATCTTTGCGCTTTACAGTTATGGAACAGGAAACAAAGTACACAATAAAAGACGAACAGACAGCAGATCTGATCTGGGAAGAAGTCCTTTCAGGAGAATACGGAGACCCCATAGGTCCCGAATCTGTATACATGGAAGGAGCGTATTACGATACCCCGAGCAGAGTTCTGAAAAGCAACAATGTGGCCCTTCGCGTGCGATGCGAGGGAGCCATATGTTTCGCCACTCTCAAATGGGGCGGAAACAAAGTGATGCAGGGACTCCACGAGCACCAGGAAGTCAACGTTCCCATAGATACTGACAGCTGCCTCATAGCCCCTTCCGTGGACATCTTCGAAGAAAGCATCGACGGAAGAAAGATGAGCGATCTTGTGGGAGATGAAGCTTTGGAAATGATCTTCGTCACTCAAATCACCAGAAGAAGAGCAAAGATCCACTATAGATCCAGCATAGTGGAACTGGCCATAGACCAGGGCAAAGTCGCCGCAAATGACAAAGAAGAACACATTTCGGAAATGGAGATAGAGCTATACGCAGGAGATCTTTCAGATGTGCTTATCCTCACCCAGGACATAGCGGATAAACACGGTCTTGAACCTGAAAACAGATCCAAATACGCAAGAGCTGTAGCCCTTCTTGACAGATAGAAAACAAAGAAACAGGACTATCCGCATGGGATAGTCCTGTTTTGTTATGTCCTGTACTTATTCAGCCATTTTCTTGTATCCCGCTATCCTCTTCATAGCGTCAGCTTCTGTCATGGAGAGAAGCTCTTCTGCTGTTTCGGGGAATTCGCTCACCAGGCTGCTGTAACGTACCTGGTTCATTATGTACGCTCTGAAATCGCCTGTCGGATCCTTGGAGTCGAGGGTGAAGGGATTGTTACCTTCAGCTGCCGCCAGAGGATTGTACCTGTAGAGCTGCCAATATCCACATCCTACAGCGTCCTTCTCGTTGGTCTGAGTTCTGGTCATGCCGCCCTTGATGCCATGGTTGATGCAAGGAGCATAGCAGATGATCAGAGACGGTCCGTGATAGCTCTCGGCTTCCTTTACAGCCTTGAGGAACTGATTCTTGTCAGCTCCCATAGCGCACTGTGCTACGTAGATGTAGCCATAGCTTGCAGCTATCATGCCAAGATCCTTTTTCTTGATCTTCTTTCCGGAAGCAGCGAATTTTGCAATAGCCGCAGTCGGTGTTGCCTTGGAGGCCTGTCCGCCAGTGTTGGAGTACACTTCTGTGTCGAATACGAGGACGTTGATGTCTTCGCCGGATGCGAGGACATGATCGAGCCCGCCGAATCCGATATCGTATGCCCAGCCGTCACCGCCGAGGCACCAGATGGACTTCTTTACGAGGTCATCTTTCTTTGCCAGGACTTCCTTGCCGAGTTTTCCGGCTTTGCCTGTGAGTTTTGCATCCTTTATAGCCTTGACGAGAGCTTCGGAACGTTCTCTTGTACCTTCGCCTTCAGCATAGCCTTCGATCCAGGCCTTTGCAGCTTCTTCCACAGCCTTGTTTCCTGCTGCTTCGCAAAGAGCCTTTACGTCTCCGAGGAGCACTTCTCTTCTCTGGCGTACGCCTGTGGCCATACCGAGTCCATACTCAGCATTGTCCTCAAAGAGGGAGTTGGCCCATGAAGGTCCTCTTCCGTTGGCATCCTTTGTGTAAGGCATCGAAGGTGCGGAGCCTCCCCAAATGGAGGAGCATCCTGTTGCATTGGCGATCATCATCCTGTCTCCGAAGAGCTGGGTAACGACCTTGATGTACGGAGTTTCGCCGCAGCCTGCGCAGGCGCCGGAGAACTCGAAGTACGGATTTCTGAACTGGCTCTCTTTGACCGTGGCCTTGATCGCCTGAGGTTTCTCTGTGACCTTTCTGGAGTATTCCCAGTTGGTTGCTTCATGGAGCTGCTCTTCGAGCGGCACCATGGTGATAGCCTTTTCCTTTGCGAGGCAGATGTCTACGCAGTTGCCGCATCCGAGGCAGTCAAGAGGTGATACCTGCATTCTGTATACGAGGCCTTCCAGACCCTTGCCGGAAGCCTTGATGGTCGTAAATCCTTCAGGAGCTGCCTTTGCTTCATTCTCGTCGAGAAGCACCGGCCTGATCGTAGCATGGGGGCATACGAATGCGCACTGGTTGCACTGGATGCACTTTTCAGGATCCCACTTTGGAACGCTGATCGCAACTCCGCGCTTTTCATATGCTGCAGTGCCGCTGGGGAAGTGGCCGTCTTCCATGCCTATGAACTTGCTGACCGGGAGGGAGTCTCCTTCCTGGCGGTTCATGGGAATGAGGATCTCGTCTATGAACTTAGGATTCTTGGAGGCTTTTGCTTTCTTGTCCTTTGCTGTCTTCCAGCTCTCGGGGACTTCGACCTTGTGAAGGCCTGTAACGCCCCTGTCGACAGCCTGGCAGTTCTGCTCCACTATCTCTTTACCCTTGCGTCCGTAGGTATGCTCGATGGATTCCTTGAGGTATCTGGCAGCATCCTTCATGGGGATGACCTTTGCCAGTTCAAAGAATGCAGACTGCATGATCATGTTGATGTGGTTAC
Source organism: Bacillota bacterium (assembly GCA_017619385.1). GTDB lineage: Bacteria > Bacillota > Clostridia > Peptostreptococcales > Anaerovoracaceae > RUG13409. Next base: position 6,695 of record JAFZSM010000015.1, on the reverse strand, counting down.
CAAGGCCGATCTCCTTTGCTATGCCCACAGCGTCGATGGTATAGAAGTTGATATTGTTGTTTGCAATGTACTGTTTGAGGTATGCGGGAAGGTTGGCATCAAGATCCTTGTCGCTCCAGTTGCAGTTAAGAACGAAGTTTCCGCCCTTCTTAAGGCCTTCGATGACATTGTACTGGTGTACGTATGCCTGGTTATGGCATGCAACATAATCAGCCGTCGTGATGAGGTAGGTGGATTTGATCTTGTTCTTTCCGAAACGGAGGTGGGAAATTGTGATTCCGCCGCTCTTTTTGGAGTCATAGGAGAAGTACCCTTGTGCGTACATCTTGGTATTGTCTCCGATGATCTTAATAGCCTGCTTGTTTGCGCCGACTGTTCCGTCTGAACCGAGGCCCCAGAACTTGCAGCGTACTGTTCCTTCCGGCTCAGTGGTGATGTCCACTGTCTTGAGGGATGTTCCGTACACGTCATCTTCGATACCGATGGTGAACTTATCTTTGGGGCTTGCTTTCTTGAGATTGTCGAATACAGCCTTGATCTGTCCGGGAGTTGTATCCTTTGAACCGAGTCCGTATCTGCCGCCTACGATCACTGGAGCGTCCTTTACGCCGTTGTACATAGAGCATACATCGAGATAAAGCGGATCTCCGGATGCGCCGGGTTCTTTTGTCCTGTCGAGCACTGCGATCTTCTTTACTGTCTTGGGAAGGACAGCTTTAAGATACTTGGGAGCCCAGGGTCTGTAGAGATGGACCTTTACTAGTCCGACCTTCTCACCTTTTTTGAGAAGTACGTCGATGAGTTCCTCTGCTGCTTCACACACAGAACCCATTGCGATGATGACTCTTTCGGCATCCTTTGCGCCTACGTAGTCGAAGGGCTTATACTTTCTGCCTGTGATCTTTCCGAGCTCTTTCATGTACTCGGCAACGATCTCCGGAAGAGCGTCATAGTAGTGCTGAGCTGCCTCTCTTGCCTGGAAGAATATATCGGGGTTCTGAGCCGTTCCTCTGATGACGGGGTGCTCAGGATTGAGAGCATTGTCCTTGAACTCTTTTACCTTGTCCATATCGACGAGGCTCTTAAGGTCATCGTAATCGATGAGTTCGATCTTCTGGACTTCGTGGGACGTTCTGAATCCGTCGAAGAAATGAAGGAACGGTACCTGTCCCTTGATAGCGGAAAGGTGGGCTACAGCAGCCATGTCCTCTGCTTCCTGAACTGAATTGGAGCAAAGAAGTGCGAAACCGGTCTGTCTGCAGGCCATTACGTCGGAATGATCTCCGAAGATGCACAGGGCGTGGGCTGCAAGAGTTCTTGCGCTCACATGGAATACTGCCGGAAGCAGCTCGCCTGCGATCTTGTACATGTTCGGGATCATAAGGAGAAGACCCTGAGATGCAGTGTAAGTTGTGGTGAGAGCTCCTGCTGCAAGAGATCCGTGAACGGCTCCTGCCGCGCCGGCTTCCGACTGCATTTCGACGACTTTTACCTTCTGACCGAAAATGTTGGTCTGACCGTGAGCCGACATCTCATCTACGGACTCTGCCATAGGAGAAGACGGAGTGATAGGATAGATAGCAGCTACGTCGGTAAATGCATATGACACATATGCGGCCGCGCTGTTACCATCCATGGTTTTTGTTTTTTTGGCCATTATATTTTTCCTCCCAAAAAATATGTAAATAAAAAATAAGCGAAAAAATGCGATCGTGCATAGATGCACACTATCCTTTTTATTCTACCATTTCAAGCAAAAAAAAGAAACAAGGCAGAGCTTAAAATCGCCTTGTTTCTCAATATTTTGTCTTGGTTTCAGCGGGAATATACGTCCGCTTCTTCCTGAGTCTTTACAGTGACGCTGTCGGGGATGGAATTGGTTATCCACAGATTGCTCCCTATCACCGTATTGCTTCCTATGCGGGTGGTTCCTCCCAATATGGAAGTACCCGAATAGATGACCACGTTGTCTCCTATGTCAGGATGGCGCTTGATGCCTTTTACAAGGCTGCCGTCGGGATTGACAGCAAAACTCTTGGCTCCCAAAGTGACATGCTGGTAGAGCTTTACATGCTCCCCTATGGTAGTCGTCTCTCCTATGACGACCCCGGTCCCGTGGTCTATGAAAAACGACTTCCCTATGGTAGCTCCCGGGTGTATGTCTATACCTGTGACCGTATGGGCATATTCGGTCATCATCCTGGGTATTATCTCTATACCCATCTCGTACATGATATGGGCTATTCTGTATATGGTTATGGCTTTGAACGCAGGGTACGTGAGCACGATCTCATCGGTGCTTTTTGCAGCCGGATCGCCTTCATAGCCTGCCTGTATGTCCGTCTCGACCACGGAGAGGATATCCGGATACTTATCGAGTACTTCAAGAGCAGTCTTTTCTGCAGCAGCAGAATCTTCCACGATAAAACCGAGGGCTCTTGTCAGCGCATCGAAGGCGCGCATGAGTTCCCATGTCCTTTTTTCTCTCGGGACGAAACGATCTCTGTTGCTGCCGAAATGATAAGGAAACAAAGCGACTATGGAATGCTCGATGAATTCCTCTACTATTCCACCAAGCCCTATATACCGGCTTTCGGTGGAAATGCTTCCCGCGTCTTGCATGCGCTCTGCGATCTTATCTATCTGAGCTGCGAATACTCCGTTATTCTGCATGACTTTACCCTTACTCCGTCGAACCTGTGTAGAGCTGATAGTATCTGCCCTTTTGTTCCAGAAGTTCTTCGTGAGTACCTCTTTCTATGATGCGGCCGCCCTCTACTACCAGTATGGCGTTGGCGTTCTGAACAGTGGAAAGCCTGTGTGCGATGACAAAGGTCGTCCTCCCTGCCATAAGCCTGTCCATGCCTTGCTGGATGAGGCTTTCGGTTCTCGTATCTATGCTCGATGTAGCTTCATCAAGTATCATTACCGGAGCATTTTCTATGGATGCTCTGGCTATGGCAAGAAGCTGGCACTGCCCCTGGGAAAGCTGGCTTCCGGTACCGGAGATCACCGTATCATAACCCTGAGGCAACTTCATAATGAAGTTGTGGGCATTGGCTATCTTTGCAGCCTGGACCACCTCGTCGTAAGTTGCGTCGAGTTTTCCGTATTTGATGTTCTCCTCAACAGTTCCCGTGAAAAGGTTGGTATCCTGAAGAACTATGCCCATGGCATGGCGAAGATCCGCCTTCTTTATCTTGTTGACGTTAATTCCGTCGAACCTGATCTTACCGTCCTCTATGTCGTAGAAGCGGTTGATTAGGTTTGTTATGGTCGTTTTTCCGGCGCCTGTAGATCCTACGAAAGCAAGTTTCTGTCCCGGCTTTGCGAACAGTGAAATATCGTAAAGGATCTGTTTTTCAGGGGTGTAACTGAAGTCCACATCGTAGAACCTCACGTCTCCCCTGACTTTTACGTACTCAAGCTCTCCGCTGGTCTTGTGGGGATATTTCCACGCCCAGACTCCTGTCTCGTGATCTGTCTCGGATACGCTGCCGTCTTCGTTTTCCACTGCAGGCACCAAAGTCACATAACCTTCATCAGCCTCAGGAGCTTCATCCATGACTCTGAATATCCTTCTGGCTCCGGCAAGAGCCATTACAAGAGAATTTACCTCCTGGGATATCATGGTGACGGGCCTTGTGAAGTTCCTTGAAAGGGTCAGGAATGATGCCAGCATGCCAAGCGTGAGGGTGCCCTTTCCGTTGATCGCAAGGTATCCTCCGACCACAGCAAGAAGTACGTACTGTATATTTCCAAGGCTGGCGTTTATGGGCATCAGTATTCCTGCCAGCGAGTTTGCGATCACCGATTTCTTTTTCAGGTCGCTGTTTCTTTCGTCGAATTCGGATTTGATCTTCTCCTCATGACAGAATACCTGAACGACCTTCTGTCCGTTGAGGTTTTCTTCAATGAATGCATTCATGAGTCCGAGAGAATTCTGTCTCAAAGTGAAATTCCTGGAAGAAGCGCCTCCTATGGCTATGCTGACAAAGTATATGATGATTATGGTACCCATAACGACCAGAGTCATCTTCCATGAGAGCCTTACCATGGCAATGAATACCGCCACGATGGATATGACGGATGAAAAGACCTCAGTCAATGATCTGGAAACGAGCTGCCTGATATTGTCGATATCATTGGTAAAACGGGACATTACATCCCCGTAGGGATGAGTATCGAAATATCCTATGGGAAGGGTCTGCAGATGACCGAAAAGCGAGGTCCTTACTTTGTACAAAAGGCCGTTACCTACTTCCACCATCGTAAGCTGGCGAATGAGTATAGCCAGAACATTGATGCCATAAAGCAAAGCCATGGTGCCCATAGCCTGCTTGAGAGGTCCGAAATCAGGGACTGCCTCCATGAGCATGGGCTTGATGCAGTTGTCTATGACACGTCCGAGGAACATAGATGACCTGACGCTGATAAGCGCTCCGACTACAACGCAGACAGCAGCCAGTGCGAGTCTGAAAAGATGTTTCTTTTCAAAGTATGAGAAAAGGCGAACGAGAAGTTTACCGGTATCTGCATCCAGTCTGATCTTTCCGGCTGCAGCACCCATTCCGCGTCTGGGACCTGAGGACTGCTCTTCCTGTTCTTTTCTCATCCTCTCGATTTCTTCTCTTTTAGTCTGCCTGCGGCTCATCGAAGTCACCTCCCTTCGTTTGAGATTCATATACTTCCTGGTAAATCCTGTTGGATGCAAGAAGTTCTTCGTGAGTGCCTATTCCGCTCACGATACCGTCATCGATGACTATGATTCGATCGGCATCCTTAACGGAAGAGATACGCTGTGCAATTATGAGCTTGGTCACTTCAGGCATAAACTCCTTGAAGCCCTTTCTGATGCTGGCTTCAGTGGCTGTATCCACAGCGCTGGTGGAGTCGTCGAGTATCAGTATCTTAGGACTTGTGAGCAGCGCCCTTGCGATACAAAGCCTCTGCTTCTGTCCTCCTGATACGTTGGAGCCTCCTTGTTCAATGGGAGAATCCAAGCCGTTGGGAAGGGTTCTTACAAAATTCTCGGCCTGGGCAAGTCTCAATGCTTCCCAGATCTCCTCGTCAGTGGCATCCTCCTTGCCCCATTGCATATTGGACCTGATAGTGCCGGAGAAGAGCAGATTCTTCTGAAGAACCATGGCGACCCCGCTTCTCAAAGTTTTGAGATCTATATCCTTTACGTTGTCTCCGCCGACATAAACAGCCCCGGTCTTCACATCGTAAAGCCTCGGGATGAGTTGGACGAGGCTGGTTTTTCCTGTTCCCGTTCCTCCGATGATACCTATGGTCTCACCGGACTTGATCTCAAAGTTGATGTCCTTAAGGCAGTCCTTGCTGTCTGCATAAGCGAAGCTCACATCCTCGAACTTGATGGATCCGTCCTTGAGCTCGCATACAGGGTCATCACAATTCTTGATATCTGCCTCCTCATCGAGAACTTCCACAACACGGTCCCCGGCAGCTTTTGCCTGAGTGATATTAAGGAATACCATGGAGAGCATCATAAGGCTCATGAGTATCTGAAGTATGTAGTTCATGATGCTCATTAGCTGTCCTGTGGTCATCTCGCCGGAAACTATGAGTTTTGCGCCGATCCAGCATACACACAAAGAGCATATATACATGGAGATATTCATGACGGGAGCGTTGATGGCCACGATCCTTTCAGCCTTTACTGAAAGGTCTCTCAAACGGCCAGTCACGGTCTCGAATTTTTCTTTTTCATGATCTTCTCTTACGAAGGATTTGACTACGCGTATGCCTCTGACATTTTCCTGCACGACCCTGTTGACGTCGTCGTAGGATTCAAATACTTTTTTGAACAGCGGCATGGCATGCTTCATTATCATTCCGAGAGCAAACCCCAGGAAAGGCAGAATGGCTATGAATACCAGAGGCAGTTTTCTGTTGATCCTGAAGGACATGATGAGGGCGAATATCATATTCGCCGGTGCTCTTGAGGCCATTCTCATGGACATGTTGAAAGCGAACTGAAGCCTCGTAACATCGGATGTCATCCTGGTAACAAGGCCGGCAGTGGAAAACTTGTCGACGTTGGAAAAAGAAAAAGTCTGGATCTTGTAATACATATCGTGACGTATGTTTGTCGCGAAACCGCAAGATGCTATAGATGAAAAGACCCCGGACAAAATACCGAACATCATCGAAATGAGAGCGTAGCTGAGCAGCACCATGCCGGTCTGTTTGATGACCTCCATATTACCTGCTTCGACACCTTTATCGATGAGGTCTGCCATCTTGTATGGGATCAATACGGACATCAGAACTTCAGCGAGGACGCAAATGGGCGTCGCGATCGTGTAGAACCAATATCCCTTGACACATTTTAATAAGCGCTTTAACATTTACTTCCGATTACCTCTGAAGACTCCCCACGAGTCTTAAAATATACTTTCTGTTATATCCTTACTATTATACAGAAAAAAGAAAATAATTACAAAGATTTCATTGAAAAAAAATATCTCATGAGTTAATATGTAAAAGCTGAAATCAAATGCGGGGCATTAGCTCAGCTGGGAGAGCGCAAGGTTCGCAATCTTGAGGCCAGGGGTTCGATCCCCCTATGCTCCACCAAACGGAAATGACGGGTCTATCCCGTCATTTTTGTTTGTGGCTAAGCGCAGGGAGGATCGAACCCGAAAGAGCAAAACAGAACGGGAGATCCC
>JAFZSM010000140.1 GCA_017619385.1 Bacillota bacterium | reverse complement strand
TCCTTCTTTGCCAAGGCCAATGCGGCTGTTGCGCAAGGTGCTGCCGGAGTCCTGATCGCAAATAACGTTGACGGCACGATCAACATGAATCTTACGGATTACAAGGGATCTGTTCCTGTAGTATCCATCACCAAGGCTGATGGAAATCTCATAAAGAGCGGTTCCGAATCCCATGAGTTTTCAGGTTCGTCTACGGCATCTGCCTTTACCTACTACACGGGTACCATAACCGTGGGCAACAAGGTCGGAACTACGAATTATCAAAGCAAATATTATACGATGAGCAGCTTCTCCAGTATGGGAGTGCCCGAATCTTTGGATCTCAAGCCTGAGATCACGACTCCCGGCGGAGATATATATGCTGTCAACGGTCTTGCAACTGCAAGCAGCGGTACGACGGGCGGACACGATCAATATGAGAACATGTCCGGTACGTCCATGGCTTCGCCTCAGTTTGCGGGCATAGTGGCAACTATGGCTCAGTTCTACAGGGAAAGCGGACTTGAAGAAAGGGCTGCTGCATTGGGATTCACCCAGAGACAGACCCTTCAGAGCTTGCTCATGTCCACTGCGACTCCTCTCATCGAAGAGGATTCCGGCAGCTATTACAGCGTTCTCAAGCAGGGCTCAGGTCTTGCGGATCTCGAAGGGGCAGTCAATTCAAAGACATTGGTGTTCATGAATGAGACTACCGTAAACGGAGAGGTCAGAAAGGATATTTCCGATGATGCTGCAGACGGCAAAGTCAAGGCCGAACTCGGTGACGATCCTGAAAGAAGTGCTATGTACGGCATTGAGTTCACTCTGAACAATCTTTCAGATGAGCCCATGACCTATGATCTCGATGCGGAATTCTTCACCCAGGATATATTTGCTTACTATACACTCGACGAGAATGGCGATAGGCTCACCAATGAAGACGGATCCTATGTCGTTTCCACATATCTCGATACCTGGACCGCGCCTCTCGAGTCATCACTCACATGGTATGTTAACGGACAGGTATTCGAACCTTATCCGGAAAGACTTGAGTATGATGTAAATTACGACGGGCATTTCAATGAAGACGATGCGCAGGCGATACTCGATCATATCGCAGGACCGGCAAATAACGAGCATTTCGATGAAGAAAAGGCCGATCTCGACGGTGACGGAGATGTTACTTCCTACGATGCGTATCTTGCCCTTCAGCTTGCAAACGAGGAAAGAGAAGCTCTTCCCGTACAGGCGGTCGCACCTGCCGGCGGAAGCGTGACAGTCAAAGTTGTCGCATCCGTTCCCGGACTTGCAGACTATGACGATAACGGAGCATATGTCGAAGGATATATCTTCGCAAAAGAAAATGCGTCCCGTGACGGGGCAGAAGGAGTCGTGCACTCCATCCCGGTGCTCGGATACTACGGCGGCTGGGGAGAGCCTCGTATGATAGATGTCGGAAGCGCACTCGAATATGAATTCGGACTTGAACAGCGCTACCCGTACATGACAGCCGCTTTAGGCAAGGATGCTTTGTCCTCACAGTACTTCGTGGGAACTCATTCCGTTCTTGCAGAAGACTACATCCTCGGCGGCAACCCTGTATCCGAAGATAAAGAATACAGATCGGAACGCAATGCTATCAACAGCAAAACGATACTTGCGGGAGCTGCATATTCCCAGATAAGGAACAGCGTAGGTTACAGATATGTAGTTTACGACGGTGAAGGCGAAGCCATCCGCGATTATTCGCAGAGGTCCAACACCTATTCTGCATACTATCATCAGAACCAGGGCAAGTGGATGAACACAAGGACTTCATCCGGCTTTGGCTATAGACCGACTGATTTTGAAGAAGGGGAGACGATGATCCTCGGCTTCTACCTGGCACCTGAGTATTTCCAGGATCCGGAGACTGGCGAGATAGATTGGTCACCGGTCTATCCTTCAATGATGCTGGCCTTCACTGTTGACGATACAGCCCCTTCTTTGGATGCTGTGTTCGGGTCAAGAAACGGCGATAAAGCGCTGGTGACGGTGTCCGCAAAGGATGCGGGATATATTTCCGGATTCTTCGTGTATGATGAAGACGGCAACCTCATCTATTCACAGGGCGCAAGAACCGACGCCAAGGCATCCGAAGCGTTCCCCGACAGACAGGACTATATAGTTGAGGTAGATGGAAGCACAGTATCCAACCACCTTGAAGTGGAGGTCTGGGACTATGCAGCCAACGTGACGACGGCAAGGATCAATCTCGACAAGGAAGAGCTCAATGATCCCCTTGAAGTCCGTTTGAGCGACAGCGCATTCTCCAGCGTGGTAGGAAACTCTTACAAGCTGAGCGCAGTCGTTTATCCTTGGGGATTCGACGATCAGAGGGTGACCTGGACTTCGAGCGATGAGAGCATAGCTGTAGTCGACGAGAACGGTATCGTGACAGGCGTCGCCGAAGGTACCGCTACCATCACTGCCACCTCTGTTGCAGATCCGGAAAGCTCAGCAGACTGCGAAGCCACCTTCGTGGTAATCGACCGCGACTTGAGAGGTCTGGTATGGGATGAGAACGGAGAAGTGTGGTTCTCTTCGTTCAACACTTCGACCCTTCCCGCATATACAAAGCTCACAGATGAGAAAGTTAATCTTGAACTTGCGACCACGGCTTATGCAAAGAACGGCAATTTCTATGCTGCCACCTTTGATTCAAGCGAACTCCTTTCAGACCTTTATATAGTTGATGACGAGACTTTTGAAACGACGTATGTGGGCGGCAGCGCCGAGGTGTCGTATATGGATCTGGCTCCGACCAACAGGCTCGGAAAAGATATCCTCATGGCAGTTTACGGACCCTATGTGCTTTTAGTCGACGCGACCACCGGAGACTATTCCGGATATTTCGACTTCAGTGACTACCTTGGCGATGAATACCTTATCGGCATAGCTTACGAAAGATCGAGAAGGTCCAGCTACAGTTATGCCGACTACTATTTCCTCCTTGATACCGGCGGGAACCTCATTAATGCAGGCTTCCTTCCCTATCAGGGCAGTTATGCCAACTTTGTGCCGACAGTGATAGGAAATGTGGGATACAGCACAGATATATTCTATTTCCAGTCCCTCTATTATGACGGTACAGATCTTTACTGGAGCAGGTTCGTCGAAGAGGCGGATAAGGTAGACATCATATTCGTCAATGATATAAACAAGGACGGTACGGTCTACAACCTCGGTTCATTCGAAGACAAAGTATGGCCGATAGGCGGTCTTTACAACAGCGCTGAGAAGACCCTCATTGGACTCAATGATGATTCCGAGATCGATGCCGTCCTTGACGAGAATACCGTGTTTGCGGAAAAGATCACATACGATCCGCTCAAAGCCGGAAGACCGGCAGACGGTGGCCTTGACAGTACTGCTGAGTCCGTAAGGACGGAAATAGACAAGGATGAGTTCAGATCCATCATAATAGAACCGCCGAATGACAATGTCTACAGTGCAGAGATCATAGTCGAAGCGGCAAAAGAAGTGCTGCATAACGGATGCTACGAGATCAAATACGATCCCGAGTACGTGACGCTTACAGGTTTTGAATCGGATCTTGTCCACATTGCATACACGCTCGACAGCGCTTCGGGACTCTTCAGGTTTGCCTTCGCAGATCTCGAAGGAACGGAGGAGGGCGGCAAAGTGTTCAGACTCATGTTCACAGCCAACGTGGAAGAGCCCAGAACCATCACCGTAAAAACACTCGAGCAAAACGACGATTTTGAGCCTGTCGAAGAGGCGTACACTGTCCAGACGCATACACACGATTGGGATGAACCGACCTACGATTGGTCTGAAGATCACAGCACCTGTACCGCGACAAGAGTGTGCAAAGACTATCCCGATCACAAAGAGACGGAGACGGTGGCGACTTCAAGCAGCGTGAAGGAGCCGGCGACCTGTGAAGGAATGGGAACGACCACCTATACCGCCGAGTTCGAAAACGAGGCGTTCGGTACCAAGACTATAGATGTAGCCGACATCGATCCCATCGGACACAAGTGGGGCGGACAGCCCGAATGGCACTGGAGTGATGACTTCACTGAGGCCTATGCGACCTTTACCTGCGAGCATGACCAGGATCATTACAAAGACTTCGATGCAGAAGTGACGAGTGCTTCGGAAGGTTCGACCGTCACCTATACTGCCGTAGTCGAACTTGACGGTGTCAAGTATGAGGACACGAGAACAGTCGAGAAGGAAGAGGTCACGGTAACTGCATATCCTGAATCGGCATTGGCAAACGCATATTCGGTGCAGGGAGGCATCCTGGCGCTGAAATACGATGAGGCGTGCAGAGTCGGATACCTGACAGATACCGGATACGTTGAATTGACTCAGCACAATCAAGCCGTAGGCGAGGACGGGATCACTCATTTGTTCCTGATCCCTGAAGGCGTTGAAGAGATAGTCATCGTAGTAAAGGGAGATGTGACCGGCAACGGACAGATCGATCTCGGCGATGGTACCAGACTCAAAGCATATTACAGGCAGAAACTCGATCTTGATCCTATCGCTTTGTTTGCGGCTGACGTAAACGGTGACGGCGCTGTCAACCTCGGTGACGCAACGCAGGTGACCGCTGCATTCAGAAAGAAATTCACGATCAAGTGGTAGAATCGGATAATAACGGTGCTTATATGCCCGCAGCTTTGAAGCTGCGGGCGTTTTTTGTCAAAAGTATTTGCAGTTTTTACATATATTTATTGACGCGAAGCTTGATTGAGCGTAAAATAACTGGAAAGTGGGATACTTGTCCACATTTTTTGTCGTCCAGAAAAAGAAAACTGATTTGGACGTCGGCAGCCCCGGTTTATGCCGCAGGCTGAATCGGATGGATCGGTCTGGTCAATAGGCAGACATTGCCTGCCGTTAAATGATATATATGAGTGAGCACCTCTTGTTGCTCTTGTAATTATTTATTTAGGAGGGTCTTTTTATGAGATCGAGATTTAAACGTTTGACAGCCATGATCGTAGCCGTGGTCATGGTATTTCTCGCGGTACCGGTTATGCCGCGAACGGGAACGGTGTATGCTGACGAAGAACCGGCCGCTCCTGCGGAACCGGTGAACGTTTATGTAACGGTAACTAATGCCGGTGAGGTTGCAGTAGCCAATGAGCTGATCGAAGTCGCCGACGCAGATTTCGATGGTACGATCACTTTAGACGATGTGTTCGTGGCTGTACATGAAAAGGAATTCGAAGGCGGTGCTGCAGCAGGCTATGCAAAGGAATTCAATGATGATTATCAAAGCTATAGCATCACCAAGTTCTGGGGTGTCTCAAACGGCGGAAGCTATGTGTACTATGTAAATAACGCCATGGCTTGGGGACTCAGCGCCCCGGTCGTTGAAGGAGACCACGTAGTTGCAGGCGTAATGAAGGATGCAGCAGGGTACAGTGATAAGTATGCTTACTTCGATGCTTTCGATTACGATGCACAAAGTACTTTAACTGTCAAACTCATGAGTGCAACAGGAGAATATGATGAGTATTGGAATCCTGTGTTCGGACCGTGCACCGATGCAGAATTGACTCTCAGCCTCGTAAGTTCCAGAAGTGCCTTTGATTACAGCGTGGTCAACAATGGGGACGGAACTTACGATATCACATTCTTCAAAGCCGGGGATTACAAGCTGTTCGCAAAGAACGATGCGACTCCTTTGGTGCCGGCAGTAGCAAATGTCAAGGTTACCGGTACTTCGGACAAAGACTATAAGTTCATGCTCCGCATATCCTCTGACACAGAGACGAATGGCACGGGAAGTGTTCTCGGTACCGTGTATGATGACTATTCCGCAGATCTTCAGTTCGGCGGTACACACGTCAACAGAAGCAACTTCACTCTGGAAATGTGGATGAAGAACGTTGCAAGTCTTGATGTAGACGCCGGCAGATACTATACAAGGACTGTCAACACAGGTGCCACGGGAGATGATACTTCTATGGCTACTGTCAAATCGCTCTTCAACGGATTCGATGCAGCATCCACGATCAAAGCGACCGTCGACGGAGAGACGACAGTCACTTACACTGTTCAGAATGAAGATGGTGCGGTAAAAGCCTCTCCTGACAGTTTCAATAATGCTCACGATACCTGGTATGCGATCGTCAACGAAGAGAACATGAAGGTAACTCATTCCGAAGAGGAGGGTGACAGCTACATTGTAATTGCCAAGGGCTCATGGCTGCAGATCGGAGATCAGAGACTTGATGTCGAGTCTGAACTCAAACTCGACGATTTCGGCGATCTTGCAACGATGCAGGGGACTATAAAGGACGCTGTGACGCTGAACCCGGCAGACGAAGCAGTCGATACCATAGAGTTCTATCTCGAGCGGGGTACGACTCTTGCAGTCAGCTCAAGCTCAGTAGAGCTTTTGAGAGATGCTAAATTCACTGTAGATATCGATGGATACGAAGAAAGCGAGCTCAGCGAAGACCTTCAGGATCTCAGGGATGCTGCAGATGCTGAAGCTGTCATCAAGGCCGGATATAACCTGGTCAAGACCATCCTGGGAGAAATGGGCGGCGGAGAGACCGCAGTCACCATCGACTTTGGTCATATCTATCCTGCAGCAGACGAACAGGACGAAGAGAACCCGAATCCTGTCTGGACATGGACAGAAGGTGAAGATGGAAAGTATGTAGCCACGGCCACATTCACCTGCCTCAACAATGATGAACACACAGAGACATTCACCACCGAGACAGATCCTGCTGTCGTCATGGATTATTCAGATCTTTCCAAGGTCGTAGCAACTGTTGTAGTGAACGGTGAAACATATACAGATGAGATGATTCTTGATATCGTGGTTCTTCCTTACCCCGGAACGGAACCCTTCGCAGGAACAGTCAAGTTCACGGAGAACACCGATGACAAGGATATAACAAACGATGAAACAGACACCTATACGATCGTAGGACATCAGGTAACAGTCAAGTGCGCAGATCCCTGCAAGCTCGGATACTTGAGCGAGGACGGAAGCAAGTACATTGCAGTCACTGATCTTGAAAAGATCGCAGATGATCAGTACACGTTCACGGTTCCCGATGAAATCATGGAGGTTATCCTCGTAGTCAAGGGAGATACAAACCTTAACGGTCAGGTAGACCTCGGAGACGCTGCCAGAGTTACGGCATTCTTCCGTCATAAGGGAGATATTTCGATCATAGAAGCATTCGCTGGACACGTTGTAGAAGATGAAGCCGTTGTTCTCGGCGATGCCGCAAGGATCACAGCTGTATTCAGACATAAGTACACACTTACCTGGGGACAGTAGAACTGTAAAAAAATATAAAAAAGTTCAAAGTTTTCTCTTTTAAACCTATAAGGTTTAGTCTATAATATAGAGAAGAAATTATAAGTTTATTATTAATGGTCTTAAAGATGGAGGAAATTAATATGAAAAAAATCTTTGTGGCCGTAGTGTTGTGCTTAGCACTGGTACTTTCTGCAGTTCCCAGCGCTGTATTCGCAACAAAGAGCGGTCTGGAGTTTACAGCAACTGTAAACCCGGAAAAACTGGCGCCAAGTTCAGATGATCAGACAGTTACTGTCACGATCAATGCAGACAAGACAATGCAGCTGGATGCTGTCGGCGCATTCATCTATTTCAAGAGCGGAGAGTATTCGTTCCCGGTCCAGTCAGTGAGTAATACAGATATCAGTGGTTTTGGATTTGATGATCCGTCAGAAGCACTGCCCGATTGCTACTGTGTATATTGGACGAACGACTTTTCGACCGTGGATTACTATGAGACAAGCAACCTCATGGTCATCACTTTAACGGTTCCCGGAGGCACCCCTGCCGGAACATACACTCTGAAGGTAGCCGGAGATGCTGAAGGAAAGGGAATCTATCTTTCCAACAACTACGGAACAACTTTAGAGGATGAAGCAGTCGTTACATTCGACATCGTTATCGAAGCACCCGAAGTCCCGCAGGCAACGATCCCAACAGCAGCAGAAAATCTCACATACACCGGTGAGAATCAGACAGGTGTTCCTGCAGGCGAAGGATATACCATCACTGGAAACACTGCAACAAATGCTGGCGATTACACAGCTGTAGCAACTCTTGAAGAGGGCTATGTTTGGGAAGACGGATCAACAGATCCTAAGGAGATCCCATGGTCCATCGCAAAAGCAGTCATCGATTCTCCGGCAGCAGCAACAGGTCTTGAGTACACCGGCGAAGAGCAGACAGGTGTTGAGGCAGGTGAAGGATATACCGTCACAGGCAACACGGCAACAGATGCAGGTGATTACACAGCAAAAGCAACAGCTGATGCAAACCACACATTTGCAGAAGGCGACAGCGTAGACGTTCCTTGGTCCATCGCAAAGGCAGTCATCGAAGCTCCTAAGGCAGTTGAAGGACTTGAGTACACCGGCGAAGAGCAGACAGGTGTTCCAGAAGGCGAAGGATATACCATCGAGGGCAACACGGCAACGGAGGCTGGCGACTACACAGCAACATTAACAGCTGATAAGAACCACACATTTGCCGAAGGCGATACTGTAACGGTTGATTGGAAGATCGCTCCTGCTTCAGAGCATGACGACGAAGAAGAGAAGGCTTCCGTAGGCGCAACAGGAAGCATTGCTCCTGAAGATCTCGGAGAAGGCGCACAGGTATCCTATGAAGTTGAAGAGAATGACGGAGTCATCGAATTCAACGAAGAGACCGGTGAGTACACCGCTCTTAAAGAAGGTACCGCAACAGTTCACGTATTCTACAGCAATTCCGCCAACTATGGCAGAGGAGATTATGTAGTAACCATCACGATTACAAACGCTGCACCGACAGGTGACATGACAGCACGTTGGATCATGGTAGGCGCAGCTGCTCTCGTAGTTATGGGCGTATACCTCTTCATTTCCAAGAGAAAAGAACAGGAGTAATCCTAAGAAAAACAGTTATTGATATTTCATCATGACCATTTTGGGGATGAGACTTAGATGTCTCATCCCCTTTTTGCTTGTTTTTCAGGCAAAATAAAACTGCTTTTAACGTAATGCACTATTACTTGGCAATGTAAAGTGTATGTAAGTGATACTGTAATGTGTTACAATATATGCGGATGAGAGATTTCTCGTCCGCATATTGCTTTATATATATATGAAGTAAGAGGAGGTTTGAAATGAAAAAGCTTTTCAGTTTATTTCTGTCTATTGTAATGGTGCTCTGCATGTTTCCAATATCGGCCATGCCGGTATCTGCAGAACCGGTGCTGCCGGATGCCGAAGCGCAGGCAGTTCGAGATGAGGACGGGACAAAATCTGATTTCGTATCATCTGTGACAGTGACTCCGGACAGACAAAAAGTCAAAAAGGGAAGTTCATTCACCTTCACAGCAGAAGTGCTTGGGAGTGTCCAGAGCGTCAACTGGAGCGTAGACGGAGGCAGTAGCAGCAACACTAAGATAGATCAGAACGGAAAGCTCACAGTCGGAGCGGACGAAACCAGTACATATCTTTATATCAAAGCAGCTTCCACATTTGATTCGGATAAGTATGATACAGCATTGGTCGAGGTAGTAGACTCGAATGTATATATTACCAGTGTTTCAGTAACACCATCTACGGCATCTGTTCCGAAGGGAGGGAACAAAGGATTTGAAGCAGTAGTAGTGGGAACCGATTATCATGATGTAGAGTGGAGCATCAGCGGTCAGGCAAACGTGAACACAACGATCAGTTCAGGCGGATATATATATGTGAGCAATAATGAGACAGCTTCGACTATCACGGTGTGTGCGACATCTGTGCGTGACAGGAGCAAAAAAGGATACGCAACAGTCACGGTCATTGATAAGCAGACGATAAGAAATGTCAGCATAAAGTATGACGATACAAAAGCCGGATTGGCGCTGAACATGACTGGCAAACAGGTAACTGAGGCTCTTCACAAGGCTATTGACTACAATCACAATGCCGAGGGGACAGTCATTGTTAGTGGATATACCTGGACAGGTCTTGCAAAAGATGTGGTGATAAACGCGGATGGAAAAGCGTCGTTCACCAAACTCGGAGAGAGCGATGAACTTATAAACAGCACAGACACTTACTACTTCTACTTTAACATAGAGGACGTAAACGGATATGAATTCGATGTGGATAATCTTCCGGCTGCCACCGTCAATGATAATAACGCAGATCTTATAGGTTGGAATTCTAGGAATGCCACGGGCGATGTTTGGGTTTTTGAAAAGGTATCCATTGAAAATTCAGATTATTGCACAGTTAACTTCAACAATAACGGCGTCGGTGATGCTATCCCGTCTATAAGCGTAGAAAAGGGCATTACGATCAAAGATGCCATGAAGCTGCCAAATTGGCCAAAACCGTCAGCCGATGGCTATGTTTTCGACGCTTGGTATTATGATTCCGCGTGCGAAGACTTTGCATACCTTGACGAGACCATAGACGGAGATCTTACACTCTATGCAAAATGGTATTTCCTTGTAAACGAATTCAAGATGGTCCTCAGCTCTTTGCCGTCGGTTGGAGATCTTGCGGAAGACTATCTGGAGTTTACCACGGCAAGCCCCAATCTGCTTGTTCAAAGCTGCAGATGGGTCATCAAGGACGGAGATACATACAGGACATTCTATGGACAGTTTGATGAAACCACTACATATTACTTATCGGTGAATCTGAGGACTGCACTGGACAAATACCTGTTCGACTACAACGCAAATATCGATTATCTGAACTATACGGAGATATCGCTGAACGGAAAGGATGTGTCAGAGACTGCAGAGCGTATTTATTACTCAGATAAGCACTATATAGGCTTCGTCATCCCTTACAGGGTCAACGGAGCGAGCAACGTGCTTGTGACACCGTATCCGGCTTCGGCATTTACCGAAGGATCTGATTACCTGGTCAGCGGACAGAATGTTACGGTATACGGTAACACGCCTTGCAGAGTGGGTTACTATTCAGGCGGTAAATACGTGCCTTGCTCCATCAGTTCCTCAGGTGGAAGTTATCACACCTTTACCGTTCCGGACAGTGTCGGTGAGGTCATCCTGGTGGTCAAGGGAGATGCAAACAAAGACGGCGTAGTGAACCTAGGTGATGCATCGAGGATAAAAGCTACTTTCAGAAATAAGCTGACGCTGGATGCTGCCGAACTCTTCGGAGCCGATGTCAATAGCGACGGCAGCGTAAATCTCGGCGATGCAGCACAGATCACTGCAGCCTTCAGAAATAAATTCACTATAACCTGGTAAAATTAATCGATTTATACCCGCAGCTTTTGCTGCGGGTTTTTGTTTTGTGAAGAAAATGTGAAACATATAAAATTGTTAGCACTCACTATTGACGAGTGCTAACAAAAGTGGTATAAAGTAGTTGTCCAAAGGAAATGAGGACGGAAAAAAAGAAACCAAAGGGTCCATATGGCGGCCCGGACATATACAGGAGGTAAAAACAATGTTATATCCTACGATTTTCAGAAACGACTTATTTGACGACATCTTCGATGATCTGATGAAACCGTCAAGAGCAACACGCAGCAATTTCATGACCCAGTCAACAGTCATGAAGACCGATATCAAGGAACTTGAAGATGCATATCAGCTCGATGTGGAGCTGCCCGGAGTAAAGAAAGAAAACGTTACAGTAGAACTTAAGGACGGCGCTCTTGAGATCAAGGTCGTAAGCGAAGTGAATAACGACGAAAAAGACAGCAAAGGCAAGTACTTAAGAAGAGAGAGATTCTACGGCAGCTGCAGCAGATCCTTCTATGTAGGCGAAGACGTGAAACAGGAGGATATAAAAGCTAAATTCGACAACGGTGTCCTGACCATCACAGTGCCTAAGATCGTCGAACAGCCCAAAGTGGAACAGAAACAGCTCATAAACATAGAGTAGACAAAAAGGGGTAGGGAGCTACTCAGAGATTTCTTCCAAAAAAATAACCATGAAAACGAAAGGACCGGCATTGATGCCGGTTTTTTCCTGTATAAAAGACAAGACCCGGAGAGAGTGCTTTTGCTTTTCCTATCCCAAGGACAGGTGGGTTTTCTGCCCCGTACCTTCTGTCTTCCACTGAATAAGAATGAGGCCTGACATAATGGTCCGGTGGACGTCCGAAATCCCGTATAGCAAATGTAGGAAAATAAATAACACTGCCTCCAGGCACTTTGATTATACCATCTGTCTGTATGTAAAGTAAATAAGGGACAGCATAAATCATGTTTAAGCAGCTGTGTCTTGGATATCATTTTGAGGCTGAATGGCAAGGTCAGTGCAAAAATGCTATATATATGATAGTATCCCGAACTTGAACAAAATCATTGTAAGTGTACATAATAACGTCCTAAATATAGGGCATTTGATTGTGATATTGTACAAAGTTAGACAATGTGACCAAGTTTTGTTTGACATTGCACACTTGTATCAATAGAATATGCTCAGCAGTTAGTTACTCTTTGGAAGGGAGGAACGCAAAGTGACGGAAAAGAGAGAAAGCTTTATCAAAGAGCAGGGAAGATTTTATGGTTACGGTCTTGGTGAATTCGGCTTCACATTTTTCTTGATGTTTATAGCCTATCACCTGCTTTATTTCCTGACAGACGTGCTTGTGTGGCCTGCAGCGGCGGCAGCTCTTGTCTACACTATCATCCAGTGGTTTGAGAGCTCCACGAATATACTGATGGGTATATTCGTAGAAAGATCGCACCTCAAAATAGGGAAATACCGTCCTTGGATGGTCATCGGCGCGATCGGATGCGCTGTTTTCACAGTTCTGTTTTTTGTAGACTGGAATAGCGCTCTGTGGCTCGAGATAACTCTCTTCTGCATGTTTTATTTGTTCTCGTACACATGCTACAACCTCATGTGGGTATCCTACAGAGCCATGGTCGGAGTCGCAGCTCTGACTGCCAAGGAGAACGTCAGTTATACTGCTTCTTCGGCGCAGCTTGGCGGAGTCGCAAGCCTTCTTTACGCACACATTTTCACAAGGCTGGTCTCCGGGTATAGCACCATGCAAAAAGGATACATAGTATGTGCGATCCTTTGCGGAGTGTTTATGGTCGGAGGTAACGCGATCTCTGCCTACGTGACGAGACGATATGATAACAGAGCGACTCAACTCAAAGAAGAGGAAGAAAGAGAAGCAAAGCAGCTCTCCTTCAAAAAGGCTCTGACCTGCCTGAACAAACCGATGGTGATCTTTTTCATAGGAAACTCTTTGAGAGGGTCCAACTCGGTCATACTTCAGTCGCTGCTGATCTACTACTGCAAATATACGCTTCAAAGACCTGAGGCTCTGTCCATGTACGTGACGCTTTATTCGTTGACGGTCATGCTCGGCCAGACGCCTGCTGCATGGCTGCAGAGAAAGTTCGGAAAGACAGTGATGTATCCGGTTTCCGGTATCTTTTCCGTTCTGTCTATCCTGGCTTTGAACCTGGTCGGAACGAACGTTTTGATGTTCTACGTGCTGGTAGTGCTGAACTCCTTCTGCTGTATATTCTCAGGATCCATGATCCCTGCTTATCTCAATGAGATCGCAGACTATACGGAGTTTGAAAGAGGAGTTGAAGCAAGAAGCTTCATCATATCCATAGGAGGTACTTCTAACAAGATAGCCTCCAGTATAGGCGGAGCATTCGCTTCCTTTGGACTTGCTGTCATCGGATATCAGGCCGGCTCCAGCGTGACTCCCGAGATCGCTGCAAATATTTGCAGACTTATGACATACAGCTCCGCTATTTGCGTAGGACTCGGTACCATCGTATTCCTCTTCTACCCGCTCACGGATAAGAAGATGGAAGCCATTTATGCTCAGAAGCAGGCTAAGCTTGAGGCTGCTGAAGAGGAGATCGAAAAATAGGAATAATATTATTGAAAGATAAAAGTTTTAAGGGGTTACAATGAGAACAGACGTAAGAAAAACACAAAATTCGATATGCCTTGCTCTTCTGTCGCTCATAAAAGAGATGCCTTATGACAAGATCACCGTAAGGGACATAGTGACCAGGGCAGAAGTCAGCAGATCGTCTTTTTACAACCACTTCAATGAAAAAGACGATGTTATGAAGATGATCATAGAAAAGCTGTGCGACAGGATCTCCGGCAAGGAAGATTTTGTGGTAAAAGAAAAGTATGACAGAAGCGATCTGGTAGCGTCGAGGTTTAAGGTCATAGACTATTGTTACAGCAGGCACGACGAGATCCTGAACATCTACAGAGCCGGATTCGGGCCTGAATTCGGAAAGGCTGAACGCCGTAAACTTTATGATGTTCATAGTATGTTTGACTATGAATATGTGGACGAATACGGCAATGTGGAAGTGCTCTCCGAAGGCATCATTTACGATATCAAAGTTTGGGAAAGTGTAAGTACTGTCGTGGCCGTCATAGAGCTCATGTTCAATAAATATTCGAATCTGAGCAGTGAAGAATACGACAAAATGGTAGAGCAGGCAAGGCAGCTCAAGATGACCGGTAAGTTTTACGTAAAAAGAAGCGATTGATCCGGGACCGGATCTTCACAGCATAGATAGTTCTTTTGCGATCTTCGCAGCGCATCTAGCATTGTTCAATGCGAGCTGAACATTGGATTTGAAGGACTCACCGCCGGTGAGTTCTTTTATTGTGGCAAGAAGGAAAGGCGTTATGTTTTTGCCGTGTACACCGGCTTCGTCGGCCATGGCCAGGGCTTTGTTTATGATGCCTTCCATATAGTCATAATCCTGGGCGTATTCTTCAGGAACGGGGTTTCCTATGAGCAGGCCGCCTTTAAGGCCCAGATCCCAGGTCGTCTTTATGACTTTGGCTGCATCTTTGGGAGTGTCGGCTCTATAGTCCACACCGAATCCGCTGTTCCGGCAAAAGAATGCGGGGAATTCATCGGTGCCCATGCCTATGACGGGGACGCCCATGGTCTCCAGGTATTCGAGGGTCCTGCCTATATCGAGTATCTGCTTGGCTCCTGCGCAGACCACTGCTACCCTGGTGTTTCCGAGTTCCTGAAGGTCTGCGGATATGTCCATGGTGTTCTCTCCGTTCCTGTGGACTCCTCCTATGCCTCCCGTTGCGAAGACCTTTATTCCTGCAAAGTGGGCGCACATCATGGTGGATGCCACCGTGGTCGCCCCTGTTCTTTTAGTGGCAAGATAGGTGGCAAAGTCTCTTCTTGAAACTTTCCCCACATTTTCGGCTTTGCACATGAGCTCGAGCTCTTCCGCCGTTAGCCCAAGCTTTATTTTTCCGTCTATGAGGGCTGCCGTTGCAGGTATGCAGCCTTCTTCTCTTATGACTTCTTCCACCTTGGCCGCAAAGTCCAGGTTTTCGGGATATGGCATGCCGTGGCTGAGGATGGTGCTCTCAAGGGCTACCACGGGCCTTCCTGTATCCAGGGCTTCTTTGACTTCTTCTTTTATGCTCAGATATTTCTCAAGTTCCATATGATTTGTGCGGCCTTTTTGGTCTTTGCCTGCGGGCCATCCTTTCTGTTTTTGCGACAGCGATGATCGCAACTGTCTAAAGCATTGTAACACGGCTATGCTTTTTTCTCAATTAACAGCTTGGAAATACGGAATTTGTGTTATACTTTCATGTATAGCAAATTTTACTAATCGGAGGATTAAAATGGAGAATAAGAACGCATGGGAAAAATACAAGGCCAAAGATCTTAAAGATCTCAACCGTGTATGCGATGGATACAAGGAATTCATCTCAAAGGGAAAGACAGAGCGCGAGTGTGTTGAACTCACGATCGACATGGTGAAGAAAGCCGGATACAAGGAT
>JAFZSM010000014.1 GCA_017619385.1 Bacillota bacterium | reverse complement strand
GTGGCGCTGGTCGTCCTTGCTTTGATGACGCTTTTGTTCGTTTTCGTACCGTCGCTCATCGGATCCACCAGCATGATGGTCATCCCCAGCGGCGCACTTGCCATCGCCCTTTCTTACCTCAGTTTCAGCAAAAAGGCAAAGAAAGAGGAAGGAGGAGAGGAATGACAGCTCTGTATATAATTCTTGGACTTATAGGGGTATTGCTGCTGCTTTTGCTTGCAGCAGTGATACGCACTCTCCTGACCCCTGCAAAGACTGCCGGCTGGCAGCCGAAAAAAGATCCCGAAAGGGAAAATGAATATGCAAAGAAGCTTTCCGATATGGTCCGCTACGAAACGGTATCATACAAGGGAGAGATCCAAAGAGATAAATTCCTCGGTTTTCATAAGATATTGGAAGGGCTCTTTCCTTTGGTCCACGAAACCATGGAAAAGACGGAGATCGACGGGAGCCTGCTCTACTACTGGAAGGGCAAGGATTCTCAAAGGCCCGTGGTCCTCATGGGCCATCAGGACGTAGTCCCTGCAGAAGGCAGCTGGGAGCACGATCCTTTCTCGGGAGATATAGAGGACGGAGTCATCTGGGGAAGGGGCAGCGCCGATACGAAGTGCTCCGTCATGGCCTTTTTCCAGGCTGCTGAAGAGCTTATAAAGGACGGCTACGTTCCCGAGCAGGACGTTTATCTTTCTTCCTCCAACACCGAAGAAGTGGGAGGCGACGGCTGCCCCAAGATAGTCGCAGAGCTCAAAAAAAGAGGAGTGAAGCCCTTCATCGTCAACGATGAGGGCGGCTCCATAGTTACCGAGCCCATGGCCGGTCTTAAAGGGGATTTCGCAATGATAGGGGTCCTCGAAAAAGGACAGGGAAACCTTAAGATCATAGCCCGGTCGAACGGAGGGCACTCCAGCTATCCGCCCAAGGATTCGCCCATAGTGAGGCTTTCAAAGTTCCTTACGGATCTTAGCAAGCACGATCCCATGAAGTCGGTAATGAACGTCCAGGCCAGGGAGATGTTTGCAAACATGGCTCCCTACGGACCCTTCTGGATGAGGCTTCTTTTCGGAAACCTCTGGCTCTTCAGGCCTTTGCTTGAAAGATTGATGCCGTCCATATCCCCTCAGGCTGCAGCTCTTCTCCATACCACCGTAGCTCCTACAATGCAGGCGGGCTCTGACGGCTGCAACGTATTGCCTCAGGAAGCGTCTCTCATACTGAACCTTCGTTACATTCCCCATCAAAACATGGACGAGAGCAACGAAGCAATCAGGAGATTCGCAGATAAATATGGGCTAGAGGTCGAGGTGATAGATGCCTATCCGGCTTGTGAACCTGTGGACTCCCACAGTGTTGCCTTCAAGGTAGTCGAAGAGACCATAAAAGAGGTATTCCCCGGGATGCCCATCATACCCTATGTCATGACAGGCGGCACCGACGCCAGGTTCTATCAGGAGATCTGCGATGCGTGCATACGCTTCTCTCCCGTAGTTTACGGTCCGGCTCAGATGAAGGGGATGCACGGCCTCAATGAAAGACTGGACACTTTCAGCCTTCCCGGTGCCGTGGATTATTACAAGACTCTTATCAAAAAGAATATCTAAAGCTCGTCTCTGTACTTGATAGCCGCTTCAATGAAACCCCTGAAAAGAGGATGGGTGTGGTTGGGGCGGCTTTTGAATTCCGGATGGTACTGGACGCCGACGAAGAAGGGCATATCGGTGATCTCTACGGTCTCCACCAGATTGCCGTCCGGGGAAAGACCGGATATGGTGAGCCCTGCCTTTTCCATGGAGACCCTGTAATCGTTATTGAATTCGTAGCGGTGCCTGTGCCTTTCGGAGATCTCCTGCTCCTGATAGCACCTCTCCATGGTGGTGCCCGGTTTTATTCGGCAGGGATATGCTCCGAGCCTTAAAGTGCCGCCTTTGTTTATCTCGTCACTTTGTCCCGGCATGAAATCTATGACCTTATGGGCTGACTCGGGATCGAACTCTCCGGAGTTCGCATCCGCAAGGCCTAAGACGTTTCTTGCGAACTCGATGACCTCTATCTGCATGCCAAGACATATTCCGAAATACGGTATGCGGTTCACTCTGGCGTATTCTGCCGTCAGTATCATGCCTTCTATACCTCTGTCTCCGAATCCGCCGGGGACTATTATGCCGTCAAGGCCTTCAAGCATTTCGGCGGTATTTGCTCTGTTTATGTCTTCGGAGTTTATCCACTTTATCTCCACGTTGGTAAGGAGCGAATACCCCGCATGATGGAGAGCTTCAGCCACGGAAAGATATGCGTCATGTAGCTGTACGTATTTTCCCACCAGGCCTATGGTCACCCTGCCTTCTGCTTTCTTTATGTTTTCCACCATGGCTTTCCAGCTTCTTAAATGGACCTGGCGGTCTTCTATGCCAAGCTCTCTGCATATGACGGAGCCAAGGCCTTTTTCTTCAAGTACCAGTGGCGCCTCGTAGAGTATAGGCAGAGTGAGATTTTCTATGACGCAGTCTCTTTTGACGTTGCAAAAGTCAGCTATCTTGCCGAAGATATTGTCGTCGCTTATGGCTTCGTCGCAGCGAAGGACTATGACATCCGGCCTTATGCCCATGCCCTGGAGCTCTTTTACGGAGTGCTGGGTAGGCTTTGATTTGTGTTCGCCGGATGCTTTGAGATAGGGCACCAAAGTCACGTGGACATAGAGGCAGTTCTCTCTGCCCACCTCATATCCTATCTGCCTTCTGGCCTCTATGAAGGGCTGGCTCTCGATGTCGCCGATGGTGCCGCCGATCTCGGTGATGACCACGTCCGCGTCGGTTTTCTCGCCCACGCGGTAGATAAAGTGCTTGATCTCATCCGTTACATGAGGAATGATCTGCACCGTGGATCCGAGATATCCGCCCTG
>JAFZSM010000139.1 GCA_017619385.1 Bacillota bacterium | reverse complement strand
ACAGCGGCGGAGGGTCTTCGGGAGGCGGCGGTTCTTCCGGCGGCGGAGGGTCTTCGGGAGGCGGCGGTTCTTCCGGCGGTGGCGGCGGCCACGGTTTCTGATCACCCGGGCATGACAATGTTGAGAGAGAATTTAGATGAAAAAAAGAAAATTTATCATATCTTTGATTGCAGTTTTGCTAATCCTCTTTGTACCTATACCCATAGGACAGTATAAGGATGGCGGGACCAAGGATTATTTATCTTTTACATACAGGATAGTTGCGTGGAACAGGCTTTTGGAAGACGGAAGCATCTTTCAGAAGACGTCGGTATATTGGTTTCCGGAAAACTATAAGGATATAGGCAGCCTGTGGGAATCGGAGAAGCCTGATATGGAAGGATCATATATTTTAAATTCATCACACGAAGTTGACGGAAGACAGGGCATTGCTTGGGAGGCAGGTCTTTACTACGTAAGCGGCAGCACTACGCTGTCCGTATACGACGCTGACTGGCAGCTTATAAAGTCCCAGGACGATCCATTTGCTGCGTTTACTGCTGAAGTCAACCACATAGGCGATATCGACGTGTACGAAGGAGAAATATACGCTGGAGTAGAATTGTTTCTTGACGGAGAGGCATCCAATATACAAGCAGCCGTTTATGACGCACAGACCCTTGAACTAAAAAGGACGTACATGTTCGACAAGAGAAGCGGACAGACAGAGGTGTCAGGGATCGCTGTAGATCCTGACCACGGATGCATATGGATGTGCTCATGGGCCGAGGACGACAGCGGCAGTTTTCTTTACAGGTACGATCTTGAAGACGGAGACTACCTTGGGAAGGTACGCATGGAGAACGCGCCTAAACTGATACAGGGCATAGCATATCTTGACGGATACATTTACATAACGTCAGATGACGGCGACGCAGGTGAAGACGCACCTGACCACGTATACAAATGCCAAGTGGATACAGGGCTCGAAGTGTATGAAGTGGTTTTGGAACGGACCGTTTACGACGTCATCCGCCAGGGAGAGATAGAGGGCATCTCTTTTGACAAAGATAAAAACCAGATGCTTATCAGCTATAACCGCGGAGCGATAATAGTGAAGGGAATGCCCAAAGGATTCTATATCGGTTACGACTCGGAGATCCACGAGGTGTTCGTTTACGATATAATTATCGGATCAAATGATCGAATAACAAAAGTCCGAGGCAGTTTGCCTCGGACTCTTTTCTTTGAGAATGTGATTCTTCTGCCCTATAGACCTTTCATCAGGACTGCTAGAGCCAGTAACACAGCACCGGCGAAAACAAACCAGAATGCATATCCGGCAAGTACCGCTACTACACCGAGTTTAGCAACAAGGCCAAGAACGATGAGAATAAGTGCGATATAGAATGTTACATTTTTAGGTGCGCTAAGCTTCATGGTGATATTCTCCTTTCCTTATATATATTGAACACAGAGTATCACACGTTAACATTAAATGTCAATTGTAAGAAACGTGAAACATGAGGCTTTCACTTGGCATAATGCAAGGTATTTCACCGGCCGGGACCTAAAATGAGGTATTCCATGTCCTTGGGCAGCCTAGGGCATGCGGCAAGGACCTGTTCTTTTGACAGGAGTTCAAATCCTTCATAGCGGAATTTGGGGACCGTGGCACAGGATATGAAAGTGTAGCTTTTCTTATCAATGTTTTCGGCCGCAAAGACAGAATCTTTTGGGATGATGACCATAGCCTCTTGGCCTGAGTCCATATCCTTTCCGAGATAATGATGTGAAATGACGCCTTTTTGTATAATGGTTATCTTAAGGCCGCAGCCTTCATGGTAATACCATATCTCATCGCAGTCGATCCTGTGAAAATGGGATATGTCGTCTCCGTCCAGAAGAAAATATATGCTTCCTGCCAGGGCTCTTTCGCCCGATATTGCTTGGGAAGTGTATACTTCACTGAACCATCCGCCTTCCGGATGGGCTTCCAGGCGGTACTTTTCCTTAAGTATTGATATATGATTTGATTCTTTCATTTCTTTTATTACGAGGAAAAAGCGGGAAACGTCCTTTTGCGTTTCCCGCTTTCTTTGTTTTGCTATTCTACCTTTTCGAACATGTCCTTGCCTACGCCGCAAATTGGGCAACACCAGTCTTCGGGAAGATCTTCAAAAGCTGTTCCGGGTGCGATGCCGCTGTCCGGATCGCCGACTTCGGGATCATATATATGTCCGCAGGGTCCGCATTGATATTTATCCATTTTCGTACCTCCATTTGTTCTGAGATATTTCCATTATATCAGTATTTTGCTTTCCATAAAAGAGAGATAGCTTGTGTGGAAATGCGGCACTAAAATGCCGTTTTTTTACATAGTTTTGGAGAGAATCATATTGTAAAATCAAGGCTTTCGCTGTATTATGGTAATATATGAATATATCGTATAATGATTAAACTATAGTTTTAAAAAGCAGGTGTTTTGAAGAAGGCCGTAAAACGCCTCGGAAGCACCGGTTTTCGGAGGTCAATGAGAGGGAAAAATGGATAAACAGTATAAGATACTGGTTTTGAACTTGGGATCCACATCCAATGAGATCGCTTTATGCGAAAACGAAAAGATCTTGCTCCATGCTGAAGAGGATATTCCGGGCGACAAGCTCAAGGCGGCAAAAACCACCGACGAGATCACTGCTCAGAGAATGGAGTTCGTAGATCAATTTATCAAAGACAACAATATAGACTTAAACGCGATTGATGCGATCGCTGCGAGGGGAACGGGAAAAGGCGGCCACTACAGACACGGCGCTTACCTGATTTCCGAAGAGGTAGGACAGGACGTGCTTGCAAAGAAAAAAGCAGGTCATGCGGGCCTATACTCATCCTCCAGGATCGCATTCATGCTTTCTAAGGAGTACGGTAAACCTGCTTACTTCTACGACGTGGTTCCCACGGACGAAGTAGCAAATATCGCAAGGATAAGCGGAATACCGGGACACACAAGAGAAGTGCACTCACATACGCTCAACTGCAGAGCCACGGCAAGAGCCGTAGCAGAGTCTTTGGGGAAAGATCCATATGACGTAACTTTCATCGTCTGCCACATAGGCGGCGGCTGCGGTACCATGTGCTACAAAGACGGCATCATCATAGACGGATATTCCGCAGAGGAGGGAAGCTTCACTCCCATAAGGCCCGGCAGGATACCTCAGGATTATCTCATGAAAGTCTACGGAGACGAGACCCTTGATGCAGCCGCAAAGAAGAACGCGATCTCCAAGAACGTAGGTATACAGGGACACCTGGGCACGGGCAACTGCATAGAAGTCGAAAAGAGGATAGCTGCGGGAGACAAGAAGGCCCTTCTTGTTTACCAGGCAATGGCATATCAGCTCTCAAAGGACATAGGAGCAATGGCCACTGTAGTGGGCGGGAAGGTAGACGCAATCATACTGACAGGCGGCGTTGCACACTCCGAGATGTTCACAGGCTTTATCAAGGAGCGCGTGGGATTCATAGCTCCCGTCATAGTAAAGCCGGGTTCCATGGAAGTTGAGGCTCTTGCAAGGGGCATCACCAGGGTGCTCAACGGCGAAGAAGAGGTCAACGATTACGCATTGGTCAGCCAGCCCATCGATCCGTTTGAAGGGCTTGAATAATAAAAGGAAGGTACGTTTATGGCACAGTACAAAAGAAGCGAAGATATCAAGATCGCCGTATCGGCAAGACACGTCCATCTGACTCAGGATGTGGTCGACGTCCTTTTCGGCAAGGGCTTTGAACTTCATGCAGACAAACCCGTAAAGGGACAGTTCTGCTCCACAAGCAGAGTCAGCGTCGTATGCCCTAAGTTCACTTTTGAAAGAGTGGCGGTCATGGGACCCTGCAGGAACTTCAACCAGTTCGAGTTCGCTATCACCGACGCCATCAAGGCGGGCGTAGAGCCTGTGGTCAGGATGTCAGGAGATATCGCGGGAACTCCCGGCTGCATCATCAGAGGCCCAGAAGGCGAAGTGGAGATAAAGGAAGGCGTCATCATTGCCAAAAGGCATATACACCTCAACCCCTTGGTCGCTGAAGAAATGGGCGTCAAGGACGGAGACAGCGTGATGCTCGAGGTAGATTCCGACCAAAGAAAGCTCATTTTTGACGACACCATCATCAGGATGAACGGCTCCGATAAGGCTCCCTCAGTGGTGCACATCGACACAGACGAAGGAAACGCAGCCCAGCTCTCAAGAGCAGGCGTAGGCAGGATACTTCAGATCCTGTAGAAAAAAGGAAATTTTCTCCGGCAATGGTGCCGGGGATTCAAGTTAAGATATCAATTGAAAGGAGAAATGGCACTATCGTGCCAAGGTGAAGGAATGGCAACATACAGAGAACCGGAAAATATCCTAGAGATCAAGGATGAATGTGACGTACTGGTCATCGGCGGCGGTGCAGCAGGTCACAGCGCGGCGATCGCAGCTGCAAGAGCAGGCGCAGAAAAGGTAATACTGGTCGAGCGTTATGACTTTATGGGCGGAGACGTCACAGGCGGATACGTCATCATGATCCCGGCCCTGAGCTGGAAGCAGTATTCCATGGTCCGCGGACTGCAGGAAGAATGGTTCACAAGACTGGACAAGAACTGCCCGGAAGCTTACATGTGCCCGTCTCTTGATGAGATAGGTGAAAATTCCGAGATCAAGCTCAACAGATGGAGACTGATCCACGGATGCACCATGTGGGATCCGCAGCAGGTCGAAGACAGACTTGTAAGAGCTCCGTATTTTGAGCCAAACCAGCTCAAGATCGAAATGGACGCTATGCTTGCTGAAGAGCCGAAGATCACTGTACTTTATCAGTGCTGGGGCGCAAAGCCGGTAATGGAAGGCAACGTATGCAAGGGCGTTATCTGCGAATCCAAGCAGGGAAGACACGTCATCATGGCAAAGGTCACCATCGATGCCACAGGAGACGGAGACCTCTTCTCCCAGACAGGATGCCCGATCATCGAGAAGCCCGCTGAAGGCTCAAGAGCAGACAAGACTGCCCTCGTATGGAGAATGGGCGGCTGCGACTTCGAGTACTATGCCCGCTGGGGAAAAGATCATCCCAAAGAACTGCAGAGCTTCAAATCAGAACTCATCAAGGTAGCAGGCTACAACACATCCATACTCCCCACGGAGCAGAACGACATCGTATGGTTCAACAACTGGCTCCCGGGATACAACTGCGCAAAACCCGAAGACGTAAGAGAAACGGAAGTCACCGTAAGACTCTCCATCAGAAGGATCATAGAATACTGCAGAAAGTATCTGCCGGCAGCATTCAGAAATGCATATCTTTATGACATCGCTCCGCAGCTCGGCGCAAGATGCTCCAGAAGACTCAAGGGCGAATACGTCATGAACAGACTGGATATCGCATGCAACACAATGCATGACGACGTCATCGCATGGCATT
>JAFZSM010000138.1 GCA_017619385.1 Bacillota bacterium | reverse complement strand
CCGCTGGTGGGCTCGTCGAGGATCAGCATTTCTGCTTTGTGGGAAAGTGCCAGAAGGAGGTTGAACTTCACCTTCATGCCTTCCGAAAGCTCCATGGGTTTCTTGTTTTCGTCAAGGCCGAACAGATCCATGTATCTTCTGTAGCTTTCCTCGTCCCAGTTGGTGTAGAAAGTCCTGGTCACGTCCACGATCTCTTTTATGGTCTTCCGTGGGTACCAGCTTACCGTTCCCGTGGAATAGCCTATGCGCTGCTTTATCTCAGACTCATGTCCTTTGAGAGACATACCGAAATATGAGATCTCTCCGCTGTCCGTGTGGATAAGATTTAGCATGGACTTGATGGTCGTGGTCTTTCCGGCGCCGTTTCTTCCTATGAACCCGATAATCCTTCCGCTCTCAAGAGAGAAGGATACGCTCTTCAAACGGAACGCCGGGTACGTTTTACAAACGTTTTTCAGTTCTGCTATTGTCATTTGATCACTCCTAAAAGTATGATTTGTATGATTATTGTAGCAATCAGTTGCATTTAAATCAACCAACCGAAATTGACACACTTTGTGAATTTTTGTTGCATTTGGTTGCCGGCTGCATTTTCCATTGTAAAAATAAGGTTAATTACAGTATAATGATTCAGATATACATGCAGATATCGGGCTGGATTTAGATGAAAAAATACGACATATCATATATCATCTCTGCCATACTGGTTTCGCTTTCATTTGCCTACCCTGAAATGATCCTGGCTATGGGACGCGGGTTCAATATGGAAACGTACGTACTGGAAAACTCTCTGCTCCTCGCTTTAAGCCTGGGGCTTCTTTTTGTGGTGGTATTCGGCCTTTTCATGCCCCAGAGGTTTTTCAGAGTCATAGGCATCATCGTGTCTGAAGCGGCTGCCTTTTTCTATACGGTCGAGTATTTCCTCGACGAGACCTATTCTGCATTCATGAGCATTTCGTCCATATCCGTAGGTGCCGGAGGGGTTCTGGCCAGCTATAAAGATCTTATCATGAACGTCATACGCAACGGCTGGAAAGACATACTCCTTTTCCAGGCGGTACCTCTTGCATTGATCCTGTTTACGGTTCTTTTCCGCAAGTTTAAGAATGCGGCTCAGGGACATATAAAAGGCATAGTCGCCATGCTTGCCATATCCTGCATGATAATGTCCGTCATAAGCATAGGTCATCAGATCGAATACGAACCAAGATATACCTACGAATACAGTTTCACCGATGCAGTCAAATCCTTCGGTCTTTCCAATGCTCTGTACCTCGATGTCAAGTATACGAAGAACGGAGTCCCCGAGGCTCCCCGTTCCATTTACGGCGGCAAGATCTATTACCCCGACGACTTGGTCAGAAACGAGCTGGACGTAGACTGGGATGCCATGAAGAAGGCGGCAGAGGGCACTGACAAAGAGCTCATAGTCGATATACTGGAGAACACGTACAGCACGGAGAAAAACGAATTCACCGGCATGTTCCAGGGCAAGAACCTGGTGCAGATCACCATAGAGAGCTTTTCCGAAGAGCTGCTCGATACAGGATACTTCCCACTGCTTAAAAGAATGGCCGACAACGGCATAGTCATCAAAGACTACTATCATCCTTTCTGGGGCGGCAGCACGATATCAGGTGAGGCGGCTGTCATTTCAGGTCTCCTTCCCACCGCAGGCGCTGCATCCATGCAGAACATGATAGGTAAAAACAACGGATATACTCTCACATCTGATTTCAACAAACTTGGCTACAGGACCGTCGCATATCACAACGGAGATGAGTATTATTACAACCGTACGGACACCCATCCGGCGGTGGGCTTCTCCGAGTTTTATTCCGACGGTACGGGCATGGAGAGCTACCTCATCAGCGGCGAGTGGCCCAGGAGCGATCTTGATATGTTCCGCTACATAATAGACGATATGGAAGCGAACTATGACGGTAACTTTTACCTGTATATAATGACCTTCTCAGGTCACGGCCTTTACAACTTCTCGGGCAACGAGATATCCGTTAAAAACCATGAACTTCTCAAAGGCAGCAAATATTACGATCTGTGGCATATCGGGGGATACGTATCCTGCAGCCTCGATTTCGAACTGGGCCTTGAACTATTTTGCGAATATCTCGAGGAAAAAGGTCTCCTTGAAGATACCGTGTTCGTCATGACAGACGATCATTACCCCTATGCTCTTCAAAAGGGCAGCGCATGGCATAACGACGTCAATTATCTGACTGATCTGTACGGATATGAACCCGTCACACAGCCGCAAAGAGATCACAACTCGCTGATCATATGGTCGCCCTTCCTTGAAACTTTGGATGAAGATGATAAAATAATAGTAGAAGATCCCGCATATGCTCTCGATATAGTACCGACCATGAAAAATCTTTTCGGCATAGAGTACGAGTCAAGGATGTTCACAGGCAGGGATATACTTTCTGATTCCGAGCCTCTCGTCATTTGGGCCAATTCGAGCTGGATGACGGACAAGGGTTACTACGATTCCACTTCCGGTGTTTTCACATCCAGCGACCCATCGGAGACTGTTTCGACCGCATATATCGACAGTATCAAACAGAAGGTGAGGGACAAGATGTCCGTAGCCAGAAGTTTTGTCAATACGGATTTTTACGACTTCTATTCGCAATATCTGACAGATCCGGCAGAATGACAGGAGGGGAAATATGATTACGGTAATAAAAGCGGTTTTGTTTACGGTCCTTGGTATCGTGCTCATAATCATCGATGAGCGCTTTGCCAAAAGAGCCAGTCAGGAAACTCAGGAATATTACACTGATTCCATGAGAGAAGCGTATCTTAAAGACGGAGTCAGGCGCGTGCTCATGGGCTACTGGGGCTATATGACTGTCCTAGGCGTCATACTCATCATTCTCGGCGCAGGCTCCATAGTCAAACTCATCTTCGGGATCGATATAGTCGCGTGGATAAAAGGCTTGATAGGACTCTAAACCAAAGGGGAAAAGGAGCAACAGTAATGCTGAATGTCAAATTTCATATATGCCCTGTTTGCGGGAACGTCATAGTTTCGACCGGCAATGCAGAGGTGAAATGCTGCGGACGCAATTTGCCGGCCTTAAGAGCTGATATATCCCAGGGCACAAGGGTAGAGACCGTAGGCAATGAGTATGTCATACCCATACATCATCCCATGACCAAAGATCACTACTTCATGTTTTTTGCTGCGGTGTCTGACAGCGGAGTGCAGCTTGTAAGGCTTTATCCGGGCACTGAGCCGGAAGTGAGGTTTCTTGCAGAAGGCGTGAAGCAGATATATATGTACTGCACCGTTCACGGATTGTACGTTAAAAATCTTTAGACAACAAGCAAAGAAAACGAAAACCTTGAGACCAATGATCTCAAGGTTTTTTGGTGGAGCGTAGGGGGATCGAACCCCTGACCTCTTGACTGCCAGTCAAACGCGCTCCCAGCTGCGCTAACGCCCCAAAGCAGTAGTTATTCTAACAAAAAGTTAATACCTTTGCAAGTTAAATGTGTTAATATTATATGATACATACTACCAGGAGGTAATACAGATGCTAGAAAAACTGATAGAGATCATTGTTGCAAACAGCGAAGGGCTGGATCCTGAAACAATCACCGAGGAAACAGATTTCGTTTCTGATCTGGGATTCACTTCCCTTGATATCGTAAACTGCATTTCCGAAGCTGAGGATCTGTTCGGAAAAGAGATCCCCGAAGAAGAACTGGAGCACATCAGAACAGTAGGAGACGTGCTGGAACTCCTCAAATAATCTAAGACCATGAAAGAGAAGAAATCGCTTCACGAGCAGTATCAGTCAAGAAAGATCCATCCTGTCGCCAAGTTTCCATACAGGTTCATGTCCCACGTGGCAAAGATCCTGTACTACAAGAAATTTGACGTTCATTTCAATGTCCATGTGGATCTGAAACCGTACAGAGATACCCCGTATATAGTGATAGGGAATCACGTATCGAGGATCGACTATGTATACCTGGGTCTTCCTTTCTACCCCGATACGCTCAACTATGTGATGGGATACAACGAGATATTCAAAAGCCATCTTAATCTGGTTCTCAGAGCGATGAAGATAATCCAAAAGAAAAACTTCGTTCCGGATCTTTATGCCATCAGACAGATGAAGAGGGTCCTGAAAGAAGGCGGCAGGATATGCATACTCCCCGAAGGCATGAGCTCTATTTCAGGGCACAACCAGCCCAGCCAGACAGGCACGGGAGCGCTTCTAAAGGCATTCGGTGTTCCTGTATTCGGAGTCAAGACCGCCGGCGGCTATCTGGCCAATACCAAGTACAATCTTGAGGAAAGACCGGGACACGTAGACGTTGACGTAGACCTGATGTTTTCGCCTGAAGACCTTAAGTCGATGACTGCAGACGAGATCCAGGAAAAGATAGACAGGGATCTTTGGCATGACGATTACGATTGGAACAAGGAGCACCATTACAGGTTCAAGAGCAAGGGCATTGCAGAGAACATGCATCAGCTTCTTTACTGGTGTCCCAAATGCCACACTGCTCTACAGATGGAGAGCACCAAGGACACCCTTCGCTGCAAGTGCTGCGGGTCAGGGGTGACCGTTGACGAGTACTATGACCTTCATCCTCTGAACGAGGAATCTGTAGTTCCCGATACCCCGTCCATTTGGTTCGACATGGAAAGAGCCTGGGTCAAAAAACAGGTATCGGATATTAACTACAGGCTCGAGGATCACGTGAGGATAGGCACCATACCGAAAGATCATCTCATCAAGAACAATCAGTCGTCAGAGATCACGGGGGAAGGTACTCTGACCCTTACAAGAGAAGGTTTAAAATATGTGGGAACAAAAGAGGGCGAAGCTTTCGAATTCTTCCTTCCGTCATCAGAGGTCCCCACATTCGGCATGTGCAACGATGTCAGCCGTTTCTACACCTTCGTAGACGGTGAGTTCATAGAATTCTATCCGGACAGAGAGAGCACAGAACTTTGGGATCAGGCCGTTGAGGAGATACACCATTTGAACGACGGGCCTTGGAAAGACTTCCCCGAAGACCATCCGGCAAACAGGAGGCTTACGAAGGAATTTCTGGATTCACTCTAAATACATATGTTAGTTCAAAAGCGTCCGGTACCAGACCGGACGCATTGTGTGTCAAAATGAAAAATTGGATAATCAAAACATTTATTAAAAATCACGAGGATGTCAAAGATCCTCAGGTAAGAGAGCGCTACGGAAGCGTAGCAGGAGCAGTGGGCATAATCTCGAACCTCATACTCTGCGCTTTCAAGATACTTTCCGGTATCATATTCGGAAGCATCTCGATCCTTGCCGACGGTGTCAATAACCTGAGCGACGCATCTGCATCGCTCATAACGCTGCTTGGATTCAAGCTGGCAGCAAAGAAGCCGGATAAAGACCATCCTTACGGTCACGGAAGGACTGAATACCTGACAGGCCTTGCAATTTCCATCATGATACTCCTCATCGGATTTGAACTTTTCAAGACATCCCTTGAAAAGACCATACATCCCGAAGAGATAGAATTCTCGTGGCTCAGCGTGGCAGTTCTTGCCTGCGCCATCCTCATCAAGATCTGGCAGGCAGGCTTTAACAAAAGCATAGGAAAGCTCATAGATTCCGATGCGCTCATAGCCACGGCAGCGGACAGCCGCAACGATGTCATTTCCACTTCTGCGGTACTTGCAGCCACATTGGTCAGCGGCTTTACCAGCCTCAATCTTGACGGGCCCATGGGCATAATCGTTGCTTTGTTCATACTCTGGTCCGGGATAGGTCTTGTAAAGGAGACCATTTCGCCGATCCTGGGTCAGCCTCCGGAAGCAGAAACAGTCAAGGATATTTCCGATCTTATCTTGTCTCACGACAGCGTCCTGGGCATTCACGACCTCATAGTGCACGACTACGGCCCCGGAAGACTTTTCGCCTCGGTACATGCGGAGGTGGACGGTTCCCATGATATATTTGACGTACACGACGATATCGACAACATAGAGGTCGAAGTATACGAAAAACTGGGAATAATACTGACAATACACATGGATCCCGTGGACGTGGGAAACCCCGCAGTGGAACTTGCAAAAGACCGCATCAGGGCAGTCACTTCCAATATAGAGGGCATCATCAACTACCACGACGTGAGGATAGTTCAAGGCCCGACCCACACCAACGTTGTGTTTGACATAGTCAAAGATCATTCCTGCCCCTACGACGATAAAAAGCTTAAGATGCTTATACAGGACGGGCTGAGGGAATTCGATCCCAAATACAATGCAGTAATTACCATAGACAGCAGTTTTGTATGACCATTTCATTGACAAAAAAAGGTCGGAATGGTAACATGAATAGATAGTAAATTTTTATATTTTTAATGGAGAAAGTATATGGAATACAAAGATTTTCAGAATCAGGTCCAGCAGGACGTGATCAAAGAATTAGAAGTGATCGATGCATTCGATATAATTGAAGATGAGCAGAGAGTCGCTGTTATCGATTCCTGTGATGAGTCTGTTTTTTCCAGATACTCCGCTAGCGATACGGACAACTCCAGTGTCATTTCCAACGGCATGGTAGTAGACGGAGACGTGAACTCCGACAAGCAGGTATCAGTAAGCGGCAGAGTAAACGGAAACGTTGCTTCCGCAAGTGATGTCAAGGTCAACGGACTGGTCGTAGGTGATATCAAAGCCGCCAATGTTCAGCTCAACGATGCAAAGGTTCACGGCAATTCTAAGGCTGCGGGAAAGATCATAGTAGACGGCAACTCTATTATAGTCGGAAACCTCTCAGCAAACGACATCAGTGTCAACAGTAAGGTTAAGGGTGTTATCACTGCTGTAAGCAATGTAGATTTCAAAGAGTCCGCATTGGTAGTAGGCGACGTTGTGACAGGAGCTATCCACATGGACGAAGGTTCCAGAGTCAATGCGAGTATCATGCTTACCAACAAGAACGCAGTGGAAATCAGCGACGATGAATTTGATTTAGGAGTATAAACATGAGTTTATTTAACGAGAAGAATGATCCTGTAAAGGAAAACACAGTAGCAGCACCAGTTGCAGAAGAAAAGAAAGAGCCGGTCACAGTCGTTGAGACACCGAAGACCGAAGTAGGTTTCATTTCCTCCGGCACAAAGATCGAAGGAAATATCACTTCCACAGGCCACCTCGTACTTAACGGTGAAGTAACGGGAAGCACACATGTTGAAGGAAACGTAGTACTCAAGGGAACAGCTCTCGGAGATATCGAATGCTCCAGCCTCCTCATCGATAAGGCTACATCAAACTCCAACATCAGCGCATCCAACAATGTTATCGTAAAAGCCGGAACGGTGGTAACAGGAAACGTAAGCTGCAAGAACATCACAGTTTACGGCACAGTTGAAGGCGATATCACCGCAAAGGGCGGAGTCGTTCTCAAGAACACAGCAGTTGTGAACGGCAACATCGAAGCTGCAAGGATCGGTATTGAAAGCGGAGCCAAACTCAACGGCAAAGTCAATATCAAGTAGAAAAGAAGAAATCGATACTTTTCAACGAAAGGCACGGTTTTATCGTGCCTTTTTTGTACGAAGTTTCTCCGATTTATGGTAATATATGAGACGTTATGCAGGAAAAAGAAGTTCTCATCAAAATTGAAGATCTTAAATATGCATACGAGGCCGAAGAAGGACAGGAACCTGTCTTTGCTCTTAATGGCGTCGATCTTGAAATACACAAAGGGGAGTTCGTAGCCATAGTCGGAAGAAACGGTTCAGGTAAATCCACCCTCTCTCTTAATATGAACGCTCTTCTTCTCCCCACTGAGGGCAAAGTCTACGTGGACGGTATGGACACTGCAGACGAGTCCAAGGTTTGGGATATTAGGAAGAAGGTCGGAATGGTATTCCAGGATCCCGACAACCAGCTCGTCTCATCCATCATAGAAGACGACGTAGCTTTCGGACCTGAGAACCTCGGACTTCCTTCGGAGGAGATCAGAAAGAGAGTCGACGAGGCGCTCAAAGCGGTGGAGATGTACGACTACAGGAAAAAGGGACCTCATCTTCTTTCCGGAGGCCAGAAGCAACGGGTCGCCATAGCCGGAGTCATTGCCATGAGGACAGAGTGCATCGTCTTTGACGAAGCCACAGCCATGCTCGACCCCCTGGGCCGCAAAGGCATCATGTCCATAATCAAGAAACTTCACAGCGAGGGCCATGCCATAGTGCTCATAACACACTTTATGGAAGAGGCTGCTCAGGCGGACAAGATAGTGGTCATGTCCGAAGGGGACATAGTCATGGAAGGTGTTCCCGAAGACATATTTGATAAGAAATCTGAGCTTGAAAAGCTCTACCTCGACATACCCTTCGCAGTCAAGATGGCTGCGGCACTCAGGGAAAGAGGATTCGATATACCGAGAAATGTAGTCACAGAAGATCAGCTGGCGGACGTATTATGCGCATCGAAGTAAAAGATCTAAGTTATGTATACAGCGCAGGGCTTCCCTACGAGACAAAAGCTCTTGACGGCATCAATTTTGTCGCCGAAGAGGGTGATTTTATTGCCATCGTAGGAAGCACGGGTTCCGGAAAGACTACCCTCGTGGAGCATCTCAACGGACTTTTGAAGCCCACGACCGGACAGGTACTGGCCGACGGGGTGGATATAAACAGCAAAGATCCCGAAGCCAGAAAGCTGAGAAGGCAGATAGGCATAGTATTCCAGTACCCCGAATATCAGCTTTTTGAAGAGTCCGTCATTAAGGATGTGATGTTCGGACCCAAGAACCAGGGTTTTTCGGAAGCGGAGTGCAAGGAAAGAGCCGTGCACGCCATGAACCTGGTCGGCATAGATCCCGAAAAATACGGCGAGGTATCTCCCTTTGCCCTTTCGGGCGGCCAGAAAAGAAGAGTGGCCATAGCAGGAGTTCTCGCCATGAATCCAAAGGTATTGATCCTTGACGAACCTACGGCGGGACTGGACCCCAAAGGCCGCAGAGATATACTGGAGATGATCACGAGGATAAAGGATGAGCAGAATCTCACGATCTTCCTCGTCTCACACAATATGGATGACGTTGTTGAGTTCGCAAGCAGAGTCATAGTGCTCAAAAGAGGGACTATAAGGCTCATGGGAACTCCGAGGGACGTGTTCCACAACCTGGAAGAGGTCATAGCCGCAGGTCTTGACCTTCCCCAGGGCCCGAGTTTTTCACAGTATCTCCTTTCAAGAGGAGTTAAGCTCAAGAGGACTCTCACCTTCGATGAAACGGTGGACGAGATAGTCAGAGTATTCAAGAAAGAGTAATGGCGCTTAAAGATATAACACTGGGACAATATTATCCTGTGGATTCCAAGATCCACGAGCTGGATGCAAGGACCAAGATCCTTGCGGTTTTCGCATACCTTGTGTCCCTTTTCCTCATCAAGTCATTTACGGGATTCGGTGTTGCGGCGCTGTTCCTTTTCATCTGCGTCAAGATGTCAAAGGTTCCTTTCAGCTTCGTGACCAGGGGATTCAAACCTATCCTTATGATCCTCATACTGACCATAATCATCAACGTCCTTTCAGGCACCGGAGAACCCATCCTTACCTGGTGGATAATTAAGATCACGAAAGAGGGCATATACAGAGCGGGTTTCATGGCCATAAGGCTCATACTGCTGGTATTCGGAAGTTCCGTACTTACCCTTACCACAAAGCCCATAAGCCTTACGGACGGACTTGAAAAGATCTTTTCTCCCTTGAGCGTCATAGGTATACCTGCTCATGAGCTGGCGATGATGATGTCCATAGCTCTTCGTTTCATACCGACCCTCATGGAAGAGACGGATAAGATAATGAAGGCCCAGTCTTCAAGAGGAGCGGATTTTGAAAACGGCACGCTTAAAGAAAAGGCGAAGGCTCTGCTTCCGCTTCTTGTTCCTCTGTTCGTTGCAGCGTTCAGAATAGCGGGTGATCTTGCCATGGCCATGGAGGCCAGATGCTATAACGGAGGCAAGGGCAGGACCAGGATGAATGAAATGCATTACAGAAAAGGCGACGCAGTGGCTGCCGTTGTGATCGTCATTTACCTTGCACTGATAATCCTTTCCCGCAATTTCACATTGTTCTGATCTTCAGAGCAGCATTTCCCTGATCAGGAATATCAGGCAGGCAGAACATATATAGGGTGCAAAAGGAAGCGTGTCTTCCTTTTTTACTTTTTTGAGAAGCAGTCCCAATGCGCACACTATGCCGCTTGAGACCGATGCAAAGGCAAAGATCTCAAAGAAGTCGTAGATGCCGAATACAAAGCCAAGTACAGACAAAAGCAGCACGTCGCCGAAACCGAGGAGCTTAAAAAATGCGAAGGGGACCAAAGCTCCCGCGATCCTGAGAAGAAGGGGGACGTCGG
The DNA here is from genome assembly GCA_017619385.1 of Bacillota bacterium. Lineage (GTDB taxonomy): Bacteria > Bacillota > Clostridia > Peptostreptococcales > Anaerovoracaceae > RUG13409. The sequence continues at coordinate 6,493 of JAFZSM010000138.1, read as the reverse complement.
TAAAGAAGGCTCCTAAAAGGAGCAAGAAGATAAAGAGATGTTCAAGCTCTTTGTACTTTATATCCGTGTAGCATAGCCTTGCGAAACAGGGGATAAAGACAGATAATATATATAGGCGGGTCATTAATATCCTTTCTGACCCGCATGGGACAGTATATATCAAGAGGAAAAATATGTCAAATATTGTGGCTTCAAATATTCGTATGCTTGATTAAAGGCAAGATATAGTGGTATAATTATCTGATACACCACAAGTGTTACGGGGGTATACAATGAAAAAAATAAGGGATTTCATTTACGATTTCAGCGACATATTTACGGCGATTCTCGTTCTTGCTCTTGCGGGATCCATCATCTTCTGGAGAGTCCAGGTCATCATGGGTTATTCCGATATGAAAGCTGCAAGCGAGCCGAAAACGGAAATAGATATAGACTTCTCGGATGTCGATCTCGATCCCATAGAAAAGCCGGGATTTGAAGATGACGAAACTGATATTACAGAGGAAACTGACGAGGTGGAAGAGCCTCAGGTCGTAGTCATAGACGAGAACTACAAGAGCACCAAGCAGGTGGCCGTAGCCATACCTGCAGGAGCCGGTTATTCGGAAGCCATAAGGTATGTGGCATCGGCCTACGGTTTTTCCGATGATGACTATTTCACCTTTTACAATCTGCTCTGGAACAAGGGCATAGCCATGGGCGCTGACTACCGCATACAGATAGGCACCTTCACCATACCTGCAGGTTCCAGTCTGGAAGATATGATCAAGATCATAGCGGCCATGTAGAAACCATGAGAGAGATCGTTATAGAATCCAATGACGCCGGTCAAAGAGTCGACAGGTTCCTTAAAAAGTACTTAAGGAACGCTCCTCTTTCCGTCATATACAAGGTCCTGAGAAAAGACCTTAAAGTCAACGGAAAAAGAGCAAAAGAAGATCAGATCCTTTCCGAAGGGGACGTCCTAAATCTCTATGCTTCTGACCTTGATATTGAGAACTGGATCAAAAGAAAAGAGCAAGGGAATGCAAGAGCGAAAAAGCAGTTCACAGTGCTCTATGAAGACAGCGACCTCATCATCGTCAATAAACCCTTTGGCCTTTTAGTCCATGGGGATAAAAACGAAAAGAAAGATACTCTTGCCAATCAGGTGAGGGATTATCTCATAGAAACAGGCGCATACGATCCGAGGGCAGAGAAGACCTTCGTCCCGAGCCCCGTTCACAGGCTGGACAGGAACACCACGGGCATAGTGGTCTTCGGAAAGAATGCAGAAAGCCTCAGAAAACTGGCCTCCATGTTCCGTGAGGAAAAGAGCGAAAGCGTAAGAAAGTACTACTACACCTTCGTTCACGGAAAACTGAACAGCCCCATGCATCTTAAGGGAAAGCTTCTCAAAGACGAGCAAAAGAACCTGGCCAAGGTACTCCCCGAGGGAGACGAAAGAGGAAAGTACATTGAGACCATAGTCAGGCCTTTGGCCGTATCCGGAAACGGAAAATACAGCCTGGTCGAAATAGAACTGGTAACAGGCAGAAGCCACCAGATAAGGGCTCATCTGGCGTCCGTAGGTCACCCCCTTGTGGGAGATACCAAGTACGGAGGGAAAGCGTACACGTCCGGCATGGGAGAGTGGTCTTTGGGACGAAGCACCCAGGCTCTTCACGCCTGCAGGATCATCATAGGAGATATAGAATGCAGCGCTCCGCTGCCTAAAGCCTGGCAGAGCATGCAAAAAGAATTACTTGGAAAAGAGATTTTGAAATGAACGAAAACCTAAAAGAATGGATAAGAGATCTGCTCCTTGCAGTGCTTTTTGCCTTCCTCATACTTCAGTTCGTAATGCCTACTGTAGTCAAGGAAAGCTCCATGGAGAATACACTCATAGAAAATGACTACCTCATCGTAAGCAGGAAAGCGTATAAGATCTTCGGCGACTGCGAAAGAGGCGACGTCATAGTATTCCAGAGCAGAATACCTATGGGTGACGGAAGCGACGAAAAGAAGCTCCTTGTTAAAAGAATAATAGCCGTCGGCGGCGATACCATTTCCATCTCGGGAGGAAAAGTGTACGTGAACGGCGAAGAGATCCACGAGGATTATCTGAAAGACGGGACGACCAACGGAGAGATGTCCGAGACCAAGATACCGGACGGTTACCTTTTCTGCATGGGAGACAACAGACTCGTATCAAGGGACAGCAGAGACCCGTCCGTCGGAATGGTCAGTGAAGACGACGTAAGGGGCAAAGTCATTTTCAGGCTCTTCCCATTAAAGAAGATCGGCAAGATAGAATAGTGGAAAAGAAGATAGTAACTAACAACAAAAAAGCGCGCCATGACTTCTTCATCATAGATGTGTATGAAGCAGGGCTGGAGCTGGCAGGGACTGAGATAAAATCCGTACGAGCCGGAGAAGTGAGTCTTAAAGACTCCTTTGCAAAGGTAAAGAACGGGGAGGTTTTCGTGTACAATATGCACATCAATCCCTATGCTCAGGGGAACAGATACAATAAAGACCCCTTAAGACCCAAGAAACTGCTTCTTCACAAAAAAGAGATAAGAAAACTGGACGAGGCGGTATCTCAGGAAGGGCTGACTCTAGTGCCCCTTGATGTCTATCTTCTGAAGGGCAAAGCAAAGCTCACCCTTGCAGTCGCCAAGGGTAAAAAGCTCTATGACAAGCGCGAGGATATCGCAAAACGAGACGCTAAAAGAGACATGGACAGAAGGATGAAATTGAACTGACAGTTTATTTTCTTTTTCCTTCTTTTGATGTAATATATACATGCTTTAAGGCAAACATCCCACGGGGGCGTAAAGGTTTCGACGGGGGCAGTGAAGCCGGGTAAGCGAGCCGCAGTTGGTTCGGTCTGCGTTAAAAAGGACCCGTTTAAAAAGAAACGATAATAACAACAACAATTTCGCATTTGCCGCTTAATTAAGCGCTTGCGCGTCGTCCTGTCTTCACCTGCAGGGGCAGATCACGGCGTCGACTATGCAGGAAAACTTTCTTAGAGTTCCCGGTATAAGGAAGGACTAACGGGATAGGAACTTTTAAGTCGCGTCGGTGGGTCTTAAAAGATCCGAAATACGAACTGCCGTCTGCGCTCGGAGAAAACTCTGTGGATTTGTTTTCGGACGTGAGTTCGACTCTCACCGCCTTCACCACAAAGATGCTCCGGGACCGATAAGGTCCCGGAGTTTTTCTTTGGAAAAATGTTGCATTTCTCGCCTTTTTTTTGTTAATATTCATTTAGACAGTATCCTGTTGCGAAAGGAGAAGCAAAATGTCAAAAATTTGTCCCAATTGCGGAAAAGAATTAAGTGATGATGCGCTGTTCTGCGACAAGTGCGGAGCGGAACTGAAAGCGCCTGCAGCGGCTGTGCCTGAGGGGCATGCGCCTGATGAAAACAAAGGTAAATATCGCTGGGTATATGAACTGCCCATGATGAAGAGCTTTTTCCTGCTCTTTGAGGTATGGAAGGTCCTCGCTCTATCAGCCGGCGTCGTAGCGTTGTTTATGGCGATAGTATCTCTTGCCAAGGGCGAAGGAGCAGACGGCGTTGTGTTCGCCGTTGAGATGGCCGCCTTGGTCCTCGGTATACTGGCAGTGCTTTCTTTCCCCGCCTACTATATCGTTACGAAGGCAAACAACGGCAAATATACGGTCCTCTTCGAAATGGATGAAGAGGGTATAGACCACATCCAGATAAAGACCGATAAAGCAAAAGCTCTCGACATCCTTACCATAGGAGTTGGCCTGGCAGGCGGAAACAGAGGAGCGGTCTCGGCAGGAGCCCTGTCTGCTACCGGCGGATCCCTTTACTCAAAATTCTCCAATGTGAGGAAAGTGAAGGCTATTCCTAAAAACCACCTTATCCGGGTGAACGGCATACTTATCCACAACATGATATATGCCGATGAAGAGCACTTCGACTGGGTATACAACTACATCAAAGACCACTGCCCCAACGCAAAATAACGATAAGACCAACTGAAGCCGCATTTCATGATATTTTGTTCATGATGCGGCTTCTTTTTTCTTGTTTTCAATTGTAAGGAAATATATAATCGATAAGGATATTGATATATATCAGCGGCAATATCATCAAAAATCATTTCGCTGAATTTTGTTGTGTTTCACCGGAAAGGAGGGTATACCCATGGAAGAAAAAGAACTGGAACTTCAGCTTCTCGATATGCTTAAAAACAGACAGCTGAAAAAGCTGCGATCTGTCCTCGATACCCTTGAGCCGGCGGACATAGCGGAAATGATGGAGAACCTCTACGATGACGACGAGATAGGAGAGGACGATCTCCCAAGGATGTTCAGGGTCCTTCCAAAAGACCTGGCCGCAGATACCTTCATCGAGATGAACCCCGATATGCAGGAGGTCCTCATAAAGGCGTTCACGGATAAAGAGCTCCATCAGGTCATGGACGACATGTTCGTCGATGATATGGTCGACGTCATTGAAGAGATGCCGGCAAACGTAGTCAGCCGTATGCTGAAGGCTGTCGACAACGAGACCAGGAGAAATATCAACACCATCCTCAACTATCCCGAAGACTCCGCCGGATCGATCATGACCATCGAGTACATCGATCTCAATTCCGACATGACCGTAAAGGATGCCTTCGACAAGATAAGAAAAGAAGGGGAAGACAAAGAGACCATCAACGTCTGCTACGTGACGGAAAACAAAAAGCTGGTGGGCCTTGTATCCATAAGAGATCTGCTATTAAATCCCTACGAAGCCAGGATAGGGGACATCATGGAAGAAGACGTCATCTCCGTGATGACCACCGACGACAGGGAAGAAGTAGCTAACGCCCTTTCAAAATACGACTATACGGCGCTGCCCGTAGTGGATAAGGAAAACAGGCTGGTCGGTATCGTTACCGTAGACGATGCTATCGACGTTCTGACCGAAGAGGCCACGGAGGACATCGAAAAGATGGCTGCTATCACGCCGTCCGAACATCCCTATCTTCGTTCGTCTGTCTTTGAAATTTGGAAGCAAAGGATACCCTGGCTCATGCTCCTCATGATATCAGCTACCTTTACAGGCATGATCATAACCAAATTCGAAGATGCTCTGTCTGTGCACGTGGCTCTCACAGCCTTCATACCCATGCTCATGGATACAGGAGGAAATACCGGCTCCCAGGCATCGGTCACCATAATACGCGGTATCTCCTTAGGAGATATAGAGTTTTCGGATATACTGGCCGTTATTTGGAAAGAATTCAGGGTGTCCATATTATGCGGCCTGTCTCTGGCTGTGGTGGGCTTTGGCAAGATAATGCTTGTCGACCGCCTTCTTATGGGCAACACGAGCATATCAGTCATAGTGGCTGCAGTTGTATCCATATCCTTGGTCTTCACCATCATGATAGCCAAGTTCGTAGGATGCACTCTGCCGCTGTTTGCAAAGAAACTCGGTTTTGACCCTGCGGTCATGGCATCACCTTTCATCACGACCATAGTGGATGCTCTGTCGCTTCTCATTTACATGAACGTGGCAGTGCTGCTTCTCCACATCAATGTTTAGAGCCGAAGCTTTAGAAGAAAAATAATATTTGAGGTTGAATCAAAATGAATGGAGTGGTATAATCTACTCCGTTGCCGGGGTGTGGCGCAGTTTGGTAGCGCGTTTGACTGGGGGTCAAAAGGCCGCTGGTTCAAGTCCAGTCACTCCGACCAACAAAAAAGTCTGAACTATATGTTCAGGCTTTTTTTGCTGTCTGAGATTTTTTTGCAGTGAAAGCGCCTCAGTATCACAGTACAAGAAGGCCGGTGAGTTCTCGCATGTCGCTGAGGGTCTCGATCTTATCAGTGCATTCCAATATCTTTTCTCCGACCGATCTGGGGAGTTTGCCGAAGGCATCGAATTGATCCCAGAACTTCTCGAGGAGCAGTTCCTTGCCGGGCATTTCGTCCATGAAAAGGTAATCGCATTCCTGCTCATAGGAGGTGCCATCCTTCATCTCGACGATGAGCTTGATGGCCTCTGTCTCGTTGTCATAACTCTCCATCGTGGCGTTGTCTACAAGCTCGATGAGCCTCGGATCATTGCGTATGGCTTTAGTCTGGATATCGGCAACCTTTCTTCTGTGGTGGAGCAGAGAGCATACCGCTGCAAAGCGATAGGAGAAGAGGGCGTTACTGTGGTTTTTCCTTGGAAATTCCAGATCGTAATAGTATTTACGCTTGATAGAGCTGAGCACTCGCACCCGGCTGATGGCGTCCGGATCGACCTTTCCGTATATGTCTGTCAGTTTTTCATTGAGGAGCGTACCGCATTCGCTGGCCGCCGTAGTCGGTATACCGCCAGGGCCGCGTTTAAAGCTGCATTCTGTGAAGTAGACCTCTCCAAGGCCCTCGAATGCTTTTTCGTAGAGGGCAGGCAGCTCTCTTGTGGGCTTGATCTGGTTGGTGATGAGTCCAAGGTTTCCGAAGAACGGATCTTCCATTCCGTCCCACATG
>JAFZSM010000137.1 GCA_017619385.1 Bacillota bacterium | reverse complement strand
TGTCCCATGCCTGGGCCTGTGCGCCTTCTCCTCCGAGTATACCGCCGACTGCGATACTGCCCTCTACGGTGCCTGTGAACTCACAATTTTTGATAGTGACTCCGGGGCAGGACCATGCGCTGTTCATGCCCCACTGAGTACCGCCGTATCCAGCTCCTACTATACCGCCTGCATATGATCCGGGAACAAAGTTCTTGACCATGCTGTTGTTGGGATAGTCTTCGAGTACAAAGCCCTCGCCGGAAGCTACAACTTTGCCTCCGAATTTGCAGTTCTCAACAACGAAAGTCTGCATGCTCTGTCCCTTGTCTGCAACTATACCGCCTACAAAGCTCACCCCGTATACTTCTGCGTCGCAGCTGCAATTCTTTATGGTTCCGTTGAACTCACCTGCGATTCCGCCGATCCAGAGCTGATCTTTCTTGTAACCGACGATGACGCCTTCTTCAACGGTGCAGTAGCTGATGGTCAGCGGCTTGTTGCCGTATCCGCCTATGAGGCCTGACTTCAGGATCTTTGTACCTGATTTTACGACTATGTTTTTGAGCTCTACAGAGCCGCCGTTTGCGATGTATGTGCTGACCAGACCGTTGTCATCGATCTGCTCGCCGTATAAGTTAAGGTCGTGGACACATCCGTCGCGGACGAGATCGAAGGGAGCTCTGCCGCCTGCGGCCACCGTAAGGGTGTGACCGTCACCGTTGAAGTCTCCGGAGAATCCTTTACAGGTATTTGCGTTGTAGCCGCTTGCAGTACCGCCGAAATTATTACCGAAACCGACACCGTTGAATGCCGAATCGAGAGCGATGTCATCCGTCATGATGAGATATGTTCCGGCAAAAGATTCACCGTTTTCGACATATACGTCAAGGGTGTACATGTCTTCAAGATCCTCGATCCTGAACGGATCCTCCTCTGTACCTTCGCCTTCGAAAGGCGCCATGAAAGAGATGGGCTGCTCTGCAGTTGCACCGTTATAGCTTACCGTTATGACGGTGTCGCTGAATCTAAGCGCTCCGCTCGGGCTGAAGCTTAAGTCTTCGAGAGGAACATTTACCGTATCTCCGTCTGCATAGTGAGCATGGACTTCCATGCCGGCAGGATCGAACTCATCTCCCGTCGCATAGACTATCTTAGCCGGTGATGCAACGATCTCAAGTTCCGTAGGTGTTTCGTGAACATGTATGGTGTATACCCCGCTCATGACAGCTTCTGCGCTGACTTCTACCACAATATCGAAGCCGTGGTCTGTCCAGACCGGGATGATATCCATTGCCGTCGATGCCTGAGCTTCAGATCCGTTCACTGTAAGGCTTGCGCTTGCTACGGTCGGTTTTGCAGTGAGCGAAAGTTCTGCGTCTGCCGGCAGATTTACATCATATTCATATACCGTTCTGTTGTATGCCGGAGTCAAAGTGATGCTTGCGTCATCTACCTTAAGAGAGAATCCGGATGTGCCTGCGGCGAGTGTCGCCTGACGGGCCACATGTACGGTATAGCGTTCCGTGCCGTTGATGCTTATGACTATGTCGCTGCCCGGTGTGAAGTCATTGGATTTCACAAGGCCGTTAAATGACACGCCGGATGCCGCTCCCGAAGTGAGCGTCTTCGTTGTGGCTGCACCGGATGTGTTGGTGTATGCCGCAGTAATGGTCCCCTCGCTGCCGCTGATGAGAGTGGCAAATCCGTATACGTTGGTCGTGTAATCGGGAACATATATCGTATACTCGAAAACGTTAGGATCGAATACCGGTTCCATTACATAAAGTGCGGATGTCGCAGAAGAACCGAATCTGAATTGGAGATCGGCGAGTTTGGGAACAGCCACGATTTTTACGGTCAGTGTATATTCTTTTGTAGTTCCGTTGTCATCGTCAACGACCACGGAGATCTCCTGTCCGTCGGTGACTGCAACGGTCGTGTCTGCGCCGGCTGCATCTTCGTCGTCGCCGTCGATGTATACGTAATAAGTATCCTCGTCGTATGGCGTCGCACAGAGGGTGATCTCTTCAGTCCCTTCGGGAACCTCTATCTCGTATTCGAATGTGTCATAATCGAACTCCGGAAGTTCTTCTCCGTTTACAGCCAAAGAGGCAAGGGTCGGATAGAGAGTGGTCGTGAAGAAGTATTCGTTAAGAAGTCCGCTTGCAGACTTGACATCGATCTTGTGCTTCATTCCGTTGGTCATGCCGGGATAAAGCATATTGGCAGTGCTGTGACCGTAGATCTCTCCGGAAACTACTTCCGGTCCATCTGAATAGAATCCGTATCCGGAGTACTCCATATAGTACTGCCACTGTGCCGTGGTGCCTTCATTGAATGTAGCCTTGAAGTACAGATCCTCCTCGAGATCCTGATCGAGTACGTCTACCTTATACTCGTTTACGTCTTTGTCGAATTCAGGGTCCATAGCTACAGGCTTTGTTCCTTCTTCATCGAGGAAGAACTCGGCCGTAAGAAGCTTTGTGGAATCATCTGCTTCGAATTCTGCTGTTATCGAAACATGGGCATCAGGCATTTCGAAGGTGTATGTTCCATCTTCTGCTTTGGTAAGAGCAGTTCCGTTTGCCTTTAAACTGCCTTCCTTGAGAACAAGTCCTTCAGGGGCAACGACCGTGACTGTGACCATTTCGCCTGCCTGAGCTGTCAGCTTATCAACTGACAATGTCTCCGTGTATGTGTAGGGATAAGATGTTGTATCTACCTGTACCGTTCTCTGGTCGATGATGATATAGTGCTTTTCTCCCGGATTGCTCAGAGACACCGCCATAGCGTCTATATCGGCCTGAGAAGGCGCTGCGCTCTGCACCAGCTGGTTTGCACTTGTAAGATCTGCGCCGCTCTTTGCCATAGCCCAGTAAAGGGCGTCCATATCATTGCCGAGTGTCGGCATAGCATAGGTAACAGGGTCGTAGGACGTGAGTACGAATCTGTAAACGTCACCGTCTGCAGGCACGTATTCAGCAGGACCCACTCCGTCCTGGGAGTTGTTTTTGTAAACAAGCCAGGATCCGTAAGTAAGTTCCATCGTAGCTGGAGAGTATTCAGTTTCATCAATGGTAAAACTCTCCATGTATCCCGTGTCGGAAATACCGACGTTCTCTGCGCCGAGGAGCCTCTCAGCTATGATCTTGCCGTTATCACCTTCTTCGATCTCTACGGCTTTCGGTCCGAAGAGCAGCGCTACCTGGTCGGCTTTATCGTCATAAAGTTCGAAGCTGACGACGATCTCTGCCTTATCTTCTTCTGAGAGACCCTCGGCAAAGACTGCTGCGGGAACATACCCCAGCACCAGTGCCAATACCAAGAGGAAACTCAGAAGCTTTTTGATCTGCTTCATTGTCATTTCTCCTTTCTTTCATTTTAAGAAAAAACTGTAAAACAACGCAGTATGAGAACCGATTTGCGAAAGACACAAGAGCATGAAAAAACGCTTAGGGACATACGGTCCGAAAGCGCAATCGATAATATAAGGAAAACCTTGCAGATCCTGTACTCGCAGAACACATACAACCCGGGGTTTGAACAGGCGATCTGACTGACGAGTTTAAAATCTCGGTCACAGTGGCGGTACCGTTCATGATTCTCACATGACTCTCCTGTTTTCGCATAAAATGCGTAGTCTCAAACTGTGATTCAATTGTATTTATATTATATTCTCACATTATTTGCCTCTCAATCGGAATGTAAAAAAGTATTAAAATTGTTAACTAACTACAATTTAGGCATATGCTATTTGTAGGATTGTACCCACAAGAAAGGCAGGCTCACTTCCATGTGAGTCTGCCTATGGTCTTGCATGATTACAGCACTGCAGTCTTATATATTCTCGTTCTTTAGAGCGTCTATGGGATTGTCGTTTCTGATCTTTTTCATGGCAAAGAGCATGGTGGCAAATACTACTATGAACACGCTCCCTATGGCCACCGCAAAGCTGGTGAAAGGTATGAAGAAATTGATCTCGTCCGACGCATCATTTGCCACCGTAAATATGATGTAAGTGGTCAGAATGGATACCGGTATTCCAAGACTCAATCCCTTGACCCCGTATATGATACACTCGTAGTTCATCATCTTGCTGAAGCCCTTCTCGCCCATACCTATGGACTTGAGCATGGCGAACTCTCTTCTCCTTAGGATTATGTTCGTTGAGATCGTGTTGAACACGTTGGTGAGGGCTATTAAGGATATCAGTATGATGAAACCGTAACAGAATACGTTTATAACAGTCACCATCATCTTTATGCCCTCGTTATCCTCAGCATAGTCTATGAGCCTTGTGGTATCTAGCCCTTTCTCGCTGAGCATAGATTTCATAGCGTCGAATACAGCCTTGTGATTGTCCACGCTGAAGTACATCTCTTTGTATGAAGTGAAGTCTTCAGCCTTTTCCTGTCCGAAAACTGCTTCTACCGAGCTGTAGGGATATATAAGGCAGCCGCTTTGGCTGAAAAACTCGATTGCATCTTCCCCGGCAAAAGCTCCTATAGTCATATCGAAATTAAGAGCGGCTTCTTCACCAAGCGCCATGGCTTTTTCTCTGTCGAGGGTGTCTATTGCCCCGTTCCAATATGCTTCCATATACTCTTCGGGGTAATAAAGGTAAACGGTCTTTCCATCTTCTACTTCGGTCCTGGCGTAAATATATCCTTCGAAGTCTCTCACAGTGGTAAAGTGACAGTCTATGGGAAGGCTGCTTTCTTTAAGAACATCAGTCCTTCCGACCGTATAATAGTCCTTAACGTTTATGAACAAAGCCTTAGGATGTGTTTTGTCCATCATATAATCAGCATCGGCTCCCGCACTTATGCAGAAACCCCTGAACATTTCATCTTCGACTATGAATATGGGAGTGTCGAAGGGAACGTATCCCATTTGTTTGTACTCTTCACTGATAAAGCCTTGGAACTTCGGATCCTTTATCCCCTCGCTGAGATCATTCTCATCGAAAAGCACGTATTCGTATACTTCCGACAGCATGAAAGAACTCTTTACTCCCGGTACGTCTGTGAGCAGCTTCATTGTATCTTTTGCAGCCTTCATATCCGGTTCCACGGTTGCATAGAAAATATCCATGCGGCGCCTTAGGCTGTACCCGGTCGTATCTTCCACTGCGGACGTAAGGTATGCGCAAAACGATGACGCCGTAATGAACAGTACTACGCTCATAAAAAGGGATAGTACTACCGAGCGATAGCGCTTCTTGTTTCTCTT
>JAFZSM010000136.1 GCA_017619385.1 Bacillota bacterium | reverse complement strand
GTTTCCGTTGAAGATGATCCTCTGGTGTTCCGTAAGGGTCTTTTTGATGAGCTTGTGAAGATCTGCGTTGAAGTTCTTTGACTTTTCCAGTTTATCCGCAAACTCCTTGAGTTCCTGGGCCATTATGGTGTTGAGAGCGATGTTAGGTCCTGAAATGGACTGGGATGAACCGAGCATACGGAACTCGAACTTGTTGCCTGTGAAAGCCATAGGTGATGTTCTGTTCCTGTCCGTGTTATCCTGGGGGATGGAAGGAAGAACGTCGATGCCTATCTCTATCTTCTTGCTTCCACCGTCTTTATACGGTTTTCCTTTGATTATGGAATCGACTACCGCCTCGAGCTCGTCTCCGAGGAATATGGAGATGATGGCGGGAGGTGCTTCCTGGGCGCCCAGTCTGTGGTCGTTTCCGGCCGATGCCACCGTGCAGCGAAGGGCATCCTGATACTCATCCACACCTTTGATGAAGGCTGAGAGGAAGAGAAGGAACTGAGCGTTCTGGCTCGGTGTGCTGCCGGGTTTGAGAAGGTTCTTTCCCGTATCCGTCCCTATGGACCAGTTGTCGTGCTTGCCCGATCCGTTGACTCCCGCAAAGGGCTTCTCGTGGAGGAGGCATACAAGGCCGTGCCTGTCTGCGACCTTTTTCATCGTATCCATTACGATCTGGTTGGAATCGGATGCGGTGTTCGCATCGGAATATACGGGAGCCATCTCGTGCTGAGAAGGCGCTACTTCGTTGTGTTTAGTCTTTGACGTGACACCAAGCTTCCAAAGCTCCGTATCAAGGTCTTCCATGAAAGCGGCAACTCTTGGTTTGATGGCTCCGAAATAGTGGTCGTCAAGTTCCTGACCCTTAGGAGGTTTGTTTCCGAACAGGGTCCTTCCCGTCATGATCAGGTCTTCGCGTTCTTTGTAGAGTTCCTTGTCTACGAGGAAGTATTCCTGCTCAGGACCGCACTGGGCTGTGACGCGCTTGGTCTCCGTGTCACCGAAGAGCCTTAAGACTCTTACCGACTGCCTGCTCAGAGCATCCATGGAGCGAAGAAGCGGAGTCTTTTTATCAAGAGCTTCACCGGAGTATGAAAGGAATATGGTCGGGATATACAAAGAGTTGTCTTTTACAAAAGCAAAGGAAGTGGGATCCCAGGCCGTATATCCTCTTGCCTCGAAGGTGGCGCGAAGGCCGCCGGAGGGGAATGAGGATGCGTCGGGTTCTCCTCTTACCAGTTCTTTTCCCGAGAAATCCATGGCTATCCTGCCGCCGCCGATAGGATCGATGAAACTGTCATGCTTTTCTGCCGTAACACCTGTCATAGGCTGGAACCAATGGGTGAAGTGGGTGGCGCCTTTTTCAACGGCCCACTGCTTCATGGCCTCTGCTATCTCGTTTGCAGTCGAGATATCCAGAGGTGAACCGTCAGTGATGCACTGCTTCCAGGCATTGAAAGATGCTGCGGAAAGGCGCTCCTTCATGGTCTCTTCATTGAACACGTAGCTTCCGAATAGCTCCGGTAAACTTACAGCCTGTTTTTTCATTTGTCTGTCCTCCTTATATATTTAAAGCGGTTCATTTATGTCTGTTTTTTATATTTCCCCGATATCTCATCGAGGGTGCTTCCCGAATCTCCGTTCCTCTTCTTGAATTGTTTTGGACGTGGTCCCGAATATAGAACACATGGCTCTTCCCTGTCTTGAAAATCAAAAAGGCGTCGGTGGACCCCGGCAGCAAAACTGCCGGTTCTCCATCAACGCCATTGTTGATCGCTTTAAGTGAACTGTTTATTAATATTCTATGATATTAATCCCAGAAACAGATGTTGTCAATACATTTTCCGTAAGGACCGAGTCACATCCACTTTTTCTTTTTTATGTACAGCACGCAGGAAACCACTATGGCTATACTGAGAAGTATGACCACGGGATAACTCCATCTGTATTCCAGTTCCGGCATGTACTTGAAGTTCATTCCGTACCAGCCCGTTATGAGGGTGAGAGGAGTGAATATGGCTGTAATGACTGTGAGTATGGTCATAATGTTGTTCTGCTTCACGTCGGTCCTGGCCTGGATGAGGTCCCTTAAAGTAGCCGAATAGTCCTTAAGGTTCGTGACCATTTCTTTGAGCCTTTCCACTCTGCCTATGAACCTGTGGAAATAGCGGACCTTGTCCTCGTCGAACATTTCGTTCTCGTTTTCCACTAAAGCCTCTCCCAGATCTATGAGCTGGTTGTAGTGGCTTTCCATCTCAAGAAGATTTTTGCGCAGTTTATTAAGGCCGGTCATGGCAGGTTCCGAATCACCGGACAATATCCTGTCTTCCACTTTCTCAAGGGCGTTCTGCGTCTGCCCCAGTTTGGACATATCCTGTGCTATCAAATGCTCCAGGATGTCGTAAAGGCACCTTTCCAGGCCCGGCGTGCGCCAGTGCTTGTTTTCTGAAATGTCCCGGGTGATATCCTCAACGATGCCGCTGTCATCGATGAACACAGCTCCTTTAGAGTTGATAGCAAAGGAGAATATACCCGTAACGCCGTCCTTGTATGCGAATTTAGGTATATAGATATTGCCTATGAGTACGTCGTGAGTCATTATGGATCTTGTCTGCATGACCGTAGGAAGATCTATCTCCCTGTCTATTTCCATATGGAAGCACTCCCTGTTTGTTTTCCATTCTTCAGAAGAAATGACGGCAACAAAAGGAGTCTTTCTCGTCTGGACAGCCCGTATGGTATCAAGATCGCAGGCTTCCAAAGTATTCTTGATCAGATAATACATAGTTTTCCCTTTCTTTTTTGTGACCATTTTTTGCTCATTCCCATTATACGCAAAAATGCGATATTTGCGAAGAGCTTTGGTGAAATATGGTATAATGCAGTGTTATGAAAAGAAAACTGAGAACAATTCTGCTGGCATTCCTGTCCCTTGCCATCATTCTGGCAGGGGGATATTTCAGCCTGCAAAACATAAGAGAGAAAAACCGCTCGGCCAGAGCCCTCGGCGAAGCAGCCAAAACGGAAGGCTACCTCAAAGCTGAAGAAGGCGCCATACAGCTCTACAGCTGTTCGGAAACGATCGAAGAGGACTTTTTCGGAAGGATAGCATCAAGGGATGTTGTCTTCACTCCGGCGATGACTCTCCCGCGGGGCAGCAGCGCCATCCTTGTGGACAGGCCTGAATGCGATGAAGACGGCAATGTCCTGTACGAAAGATTCGATATAGACGGAACGGAATACTTTGCCGAGCCCGGACATTTTACGAAAGACTTAAGCGAAGTAGTATCCGAGAAAACAAGATATGTCAGGACGCCTGTGACTATCTACAAAAGCTCTGATGACAACAGGATAGCGGGCTTTGCTCCGAAAGGGAGCGAGCTTGAGGTGACAGGCTTTGATTGTATAGACGAAAACGGAAACGTCAACATGTACAAAGTCAAATACGGAAATGCTGAAGGATACGTCTTTTCCAAATACCTGGTCGAAACTGCCGAGGAGGCCGAAGCCCTCTACAATGAACACGGCGAAGCCGACTTTCACAAAAACGCCGTCGCCTCTTATGAGACCTACGGCGGAGATCCTCTGCTCCTCGATTACTACCCCTACGAAAAACCCGTATTCGAGGACAACCAGCTGCTGGAAAAGTGCGGCGCCATGTACGTATGCGTGGGATGCAGCGACGACTACCGAGCCTATGTGGACTGTGCGGTCTCCTTAGGTATAAACGCCGTCTGCATAGATATATTCGACGACATACTGGGCTTCGATTCGGATGCTGCCATGGAGTACTCGCCGTCCAATTACAATTATTCATATTGGAACAGGGCTTTCTACGCCGAGAACTGGGCTGCAATGGTAAAAGCTTTTCAGGATGCCGGCATATACACCATCGGCAGGATAGTCGTTTTCAAAGATACCAACTATTCATATGACCATCCCGAAAACTGCATCGACTACTACGGCACCAACTGGCCCTCCGTATACAGCAGGGGCGTATGGGAATACAAGGTCGCCCTGGGTATAGAGGCGGTGCGTAAATTCGGATTCAACGAGATACAATTCGACTATATACGGTTCCCGGAAGACGTGTTCTACATGCAGACCTCGGGAGTCGCTGATTTCAGGAACACATACGGAGAAACTAAAAGCCAGGGGATACAGAATTTCCTATACTATGCCTGCGACATGATACACAGGGAAGGTGCCTTTGTGAGCGTCGACGTTTTCGGATCGTCTGCATCGGGTGTCGTCACGGAGAACGGTCAGTATTGGCCTGCGATCTCCAATATAGTAGACGCCATAAGCGGCATGCCCTATACCGATCACTTTGACAGCTACGATTCAAGCTATTGGACAGACCCCTACGGTACCCTCTACTGGTGGGGAGGCCTTGCTGCGCCGCTGCAAAAGTCCATACCCACGCCGGCTGTGGCAAGGACGTGGATAACGGGTTACAACACGCCATGCTGGGATCCTTATGTTTACTACGGAGCAAATGAGATAGATCTTCAGGCCCGCGGCCTCATAGATGCCGGTCTTGACGGCGGTTTCCTCATCTGGAACGGAGGAAGCGATCTTCAGAAATATTACGATATAGGATGGGCTTGGAAAAGCTACCAGTAAGCCTTCTGTACCCACTGTATGCTGTTCAAACGCCATGATCACTGTTCGTCGATCATAGCGCTCTCTAGTGTCGGTCTATTCCCATTCCACTGTGGCAGTGTACTATTAATGAAGTGTAGTACGAGCAAAAATGCTCGCCTGACATTAGCACAGTTTTTTCAGCGAGCCGAGTAATCGATATTAAATGTCAGGGAATTACTCAATTTATACTCACTGGCCTCTAAGATGCTTGAAATTTCAAGGTTTAGAGGCTTTTCTCTGCTATTCTTCGCAAATGGCAAATAATCTTTGACCCATGATATTGCCGTGACAAGGCTCTCGTCTACATCAGCGATCGGAAGCCATCTGTAGCCTCTCCCGTACCAACTAGAGAACTGCTTTCTGGATGACGGGCCGATGAGATCTCCGTTATCTCTTCCTTTTTCTATCTCTGAAGCTATTTCATCGAAGCTGCATTCATGGATCTTCAGTTTAATGTTTTTCTTTGCCATTATTTCGTCAAAGATCATTCCGAAAGGATTGTCTTTTGTCAAAAGGGTGAGTTCGTAGGGTTTCAGATCTTCTAAACGTATTTTGTCTTTTTTAAGAAGCGGGTGCCGGCCTGCTATTGCCAGGCCTATTGGATCGTTTATGAGTATCCTGCTTTCGATGTTCTCTCCGCTTAATGGGGGAAAGGTTATGCAAAAGTCCAGCTGTCCGTTTTGAAGCATATTCTCTATTACCGCAGCTTCAGCGAAGACCTTTTCTATGACTGTTCTTTTATAGGAAGAAAGTATGCCGTAAGAAAACAGCGAGTAAAAAGCGGCCACAGACCCTGAAAAACCAAGGACTATCTTTTGCTTTTTCTCTTTGCTCATCATACGGGCATGAGAAAACATCTTGTCGTAGGAAGCTTCGATCTCCTTGAAGTCTTCAAGTATGTTTCTTCCTGCATCGGTCATCACAAGATGGTTTCCGTCTCTGTATACCAGCTGAAGGCCGAGTTCTTCTTCCATTTTAGATAAAGAATGGCTCAAGGCAGGCTGCGTTATATACAACTCCTTTGATGCCTTTGTCATGTTCATCGTCTTGGACAAAACCAAGAATTGCTGGATCTGAACGTAGTTCATTGGTGCATCCTCCGCAATTAAGATCTGACAGAAAATAGACTATTACCTGACTAAAAAATACTATCTCGAATTGTTTGAGTCAAACTGCTCAAACATATTCTTTTCAATGCATTTGCC
Source organism: Bacillota bacterium (assembly GCA_017619385.1). Taxonomy (GTDB): domain Bacteria; phylum Bacillota; class Clostridia; order Peptostreptococcales; family Anaerovoracaceae; genus RUG13409. The sequence continues at coordinate 4,309 of JAFZSM010000136.1, read as the reverse complement.
TTTCCCAGAACACTGCAGCATTGTCTATCCAGCCCTCGGCTACGGTCCCTGTGCCAAGACCGAAACCATGCGATAGCCCGCTGAAGACTTCTATCATAGTGATTTATTTTTCGTCTCCGTAGACTTCTTCTATCATGGGGAACGTGCTCCACGCTTTCGGCCATCCGCAATAGAAAGCAAGCTGGGTAACTATTTCCACCGCTTCATCTTTCGTGATGCCATGCTCCTTTCCAAGAGCAAGATGGCTCTTAAGCTGAGGATAAAGGCCTGCTGAAAAGAGTGCAGCGATCGTAATCATGCTTCTGTCTCTTGCGCTGAGCTTATCTTCTCTTGACCATACTTCTCCGAAAAGAACGTCATCGTTAAGCTCTGCGAATTTGGGTGCGAGTTTCCCAAGGATATCTCTTCCTGCTGTCTGTTTTTTTGCCATTGTATTTACCTCTCTTTTGTGTCTTTTGTCATTTAGATTTCAGTAATTTTCCTGCACTGTATCCTGCCGCCGCGAACAAAGCCATGATTGCAAGATAATCCAGAATAAAGAATAAAAGCGGCTCTCCGAAGTCAAAGTATGCGAACATAGTCTGCCTTAGCATATATCCTGGGAATCCTCTTTTTATGAATGCATAGATACCGTAAGGCGATGCGGCAAACATCAGTGCCGTAAAGACCTTGCCTGCAAATACCGGTTTTCCCTCTTCGCCTTTTCTGAGGCCTCTTAGAATTAGAGCTATATGAAATCCGAGGTGGATATCCATGAGCACGTAGCTCCAATATCCAAGGAAAAGGTGAATATCACGCGCTGCCCACGCAATGCCCGTAAAGGGCAGGAAGGTGTACAAGTGATGGGACATGGCAATGCCCGAAAGTGGCTGCATAATCATCAAAACCAGAAGAACTATATTCAGCACGGTAGTTACCGTTCTGTAAGCTGTATACTTTCCCTTCGGCACTGCCTTCCACCATTTCCTGTGAAGTATCAAATGAATGATAAACAGGATAAGCATCACCGTTCCTGCTATCTCGTGAAAAACTTCACCTATGAGGGAGTATGCCATAAGAAGAGGCAGTAGCAGGACCATCGAAAAGTCGATGATCCTGTTCATATTTCCTCTCAAACTCTTTTTTTCTTTTTTCATATCAAGTATCAATTAATAACCCAAGTCTTTGAGCCAGTCACTTACAGACTTCTCCGCCTTGCTTGCTCTCTCTCCGGAGATGGCCAGCCCGTCCAGTACGGAAGCTTCCGGCTCCAGTTCTTTGATTTCATTCCAGGTGCCGCCGTCCCTTGAGCCCGCATGCATCGTATAAGGGATTATGGTCTTCCCGCTGAAGTCATATGTTTCAAAGAAATTTCTGATTATCATTGGCAGGTGATACCACCAGATGGGATATCCGACGATGATAACGTCGTAGTCCTCAGGATTTACGTCTAGCGTAAAGGTCGGACGCTCATTGTTATCCTGCTCTTTCTTTGCCTTGTCTGCAGCATCGTTATATGGAAGAGGATATGCTTCAGCCGGTACTATGGCTGCCATATCGGCATCTACCTTTTCTCCTATGAGCTTTGCTATGTATTCAGTAGATGATGCGTTCCCCACCTTTGGCGTTGCCATGGATACAGCATCTGCCGTATCGGAATTTGCGGGACTGAAATATACTATGAGCACTTTTTTCGCTGCATCTTCTGTCCCGTTTTCAGGTTCAGTCACGGGTGCTGCTTCATTATTTTCATTATCATTAGTTTCATTTCCGGTATTTCCGCTGTTTCCGCAAGCCGCGAAAGAAAGAAGCATGGCCAATACCAGAAGCATCGCTATTATCTTTTTCATTCTTATTCCTCTGTTACTCTATTATCCAAAACTCAAGTTTTCCTAGACGGTCTTACGATAATTTACAGTTCGAGGTCCCTAAGCCATCTTTCAACTGCTTTTTCGGGACCTTTTTCAGCCTCTTTCATTTCCACGGGAAGTCCCGTAAGGACTTTTGCACCGGGCTCGAGTTTCTTAATGGTCTCATAGGTGCCACCGTCCTTTGACCCCATGTGGGTGTTGAAGGGTACTATGGTCTTGCCGCTGAAATCGTACTTATCAAACAGAGTATAGATTATCATCGGAAAGGTGTACCACCACATGGGATAGCCGATATATATGCGGTCATAAGATTCGATATCTATATCATTCTTTATTTCGGGCCTTAAATCTTCGTCGTGCTCTTTTTTTGCCAGTCTTGCAAGAGCATTGTAGTTGTCCCTGTTTGAATCATAGGGCACTGCCGGCACGATCTCAGCTATATCTGCACCTCTTTGCTTTGCTATCTCTTCGGCAACGATCTTTGCCGTTCCGTAGACGGAAAAATATATTACAAGTTCTTTTGCCATAGCTTTTTCTCCTTTACTTATCCGGACCAAGCTCCATGCTCGCATAGGCCTTGAGAAGCTCTGGGGTAGCTGTGTAGTAAGGCGCATTCTTATCGAGCTTACCTATGCTTGCGACTTCTTCATCAGTCAGCTTAAAATCGAAGATATCGAAATTGTCTCTGATGTGATCCGGGTTCTTTGAACCGGGGATCACTATATTGCCGCTCTGAATATGCCAGCGGAGAAGCACCTGTGCATTGGTCTTGCCGTACTTTTCTGCAAGTCCTGCAAGCACCGGCTCGTTTACAAGGTTCTTATCACCGTGTCCCAGAGGATACCAGGCCATGAGACCCATGCCGTATTTTGCCAAGGTCTTCTTAAGCTCTGTCTGCGGGAAGTAGGGATGTGCCTCTACCTGCACTACGTGGGGCTTTATCTCGGACCACTCGATAGCTTCTTTAAGAAGATCTTCAGGGAAGTTAGAAAGACCAATGGCCTTGACCTTTCCCTCTTTGTAAGCCTTCTCGATATTCCTGTATCCATCCTTCCAGTTTTCAGTGGGCTGGTGAAGGAAGAGAAGATCGACGTAATCGGTACCAAGCCTTGAGAGCATCTCATCTACTGCAGTTTCCTTTGCATAGACCGTGGGCCAGAGCTTAGATACGAGGAATACCTCTTCTCTTGCTACTCCGCTGTTCCTTATGCCTCTTCCGGTTGCCGATTCGTTCATATATGCGTTGGCTGTATCGATGAGCCTTACTCCGCTTCTAAGGGCGCTTTCAACTGCTTTTTCCGCATCGGGAGGAGCTATCATAAAAGTTCCTATACCTGCCATGGGCATCTTTGCTCCTGTTGTAAGTGTGAAGTATTCCATTTCGTTTCTCCTTTTCTTTTTGATATGCATAGAAGTAATTGCTTTTGTTTTCTTTTGATGGGCTTATTGTATTGAAAAATGCCTTGTATGTCTAATGCTTCTTGGCTATAATGGTATACGCAGTACGTATACCATTACGAAAAGGAAACTTAAAATGATCGAAACTTATCTTTTGGAGCAATTCGAGGCAGTCGCACGGCTCGGAACGCTTCTTGCCGCCTCCGAAGAGCTGCATGTGACCCAGCCGTCTCTAAGCCGCTCAATGAAAAAACTTGAAGATGAACTTGGGGTATCTCTTTTCGTAAGAGAGAACAGCAAGATCGCCTTAAACGAGACAGGCAGACTTGCTGCAGAGTATGCAAAAAGAGCACTGGATGCAAATCAGGAAATGATAGACAGAATTATAATGTTCGACAGATCATTAAAGACCGTAAGCCTGGGTTCCTGCGCACCTTTCCCAATCAATGAACTCATGCCCGCTCTTCAGGAAAACCTCCCGGGAAAAGCTCTGTCTACGGAGCTTCAGGGAAGTGATGAAAGGCTGCTTAATGGTCTTAAAAACCATATGTACCAGCTTGCAGTTCTCCACGAATATCCGGAAGATAAGGCTATCTACTGCCAGCGCTATCTTGAAGAAAAGCTCTATATAACTCTACCGGAAGACCATCCTCTGGCATCAAAAAAGGCCGTCAGTTTTGACGACCTTAAAGGGCTTCGTATACTGATGACTGCGGGGGTTGGTTTTTGGATGGATATAACTCTTAAGCATCTTTCAGAGTTGGATCTCCTTATACAGGGAAATATGGACGCCCTTCTTGAGCTCATAGATGCGTCGAGCCTTCCCTTCTTCAACTCAGATCAGATGATGAAAAACGGAGACATAGTTCCGGGAAGGATCTCGCTCCCTATTACCGACAGCGATGCTCACGCCACCTTCTGGCTTGCCTGCCTTGCCTCAGAGCAACAAAAATACCGCTCTCTTTTCAGTGCAGTGAGAGCGGCCACTATAAGAATCTAGCCTTTGCTTCTGAGCATTTTTGCGATGCCCATAATCAATCCGAAGGAAACGCCTGCGATAG
>JAFZSM010000135.1 GCA_017619385.1 Bacillota bacterium | reverse complement strand
TTGACAACGTCAAGGCCGCAATGAACCACACCATAGACTACGGTTTCGCATCGGGCATTTTCAGGCTCCCCAAGTACTCAAGAGAAGAAAAGCTCGGGACCGAAAAAGCCATGGAGCTGCTCTCCATATTCGACATGCAGGACGAAGCATCAGACAGAGCCGGTTCCCTGCCCTACGGCGAACAAAGAAGGCTTGAGATCGTAAGAGCTCTTGCGACGGAACCAAAACTCCTGCTCCTCGACGAGCCTGCTGCAGGAATGAACCCTGCGGAGACCACCGAGCTCATGGAGAACATAAGGAAGATAAGAGACACCTTCGAGATCGCCATATTCCTCATAGAGCATGACATGAACCTGGTTATGAACGTGTGCGAAGGTATATGCGTTCTCAACTTCGGAAAGATCATCGCAAAGGGCACTCCCGAGCAGATACAGAACAACCCCGAAGTAATAGAAGCATACCTTGGAAAGAAGAAGGAGGACTGAGATGGGCGAGCTGCTTAAAATAGATAATATAAACGTATATTATGGCAGCATACACGCCATAAGAAACGTCTCCTTCCACGTAGATGAAGGCGAGATCGTAACACTCATTGGAGCCAACGGAGCGGGAAAATCAACTACCCTAAACTGCATAGCGGGACTGCTCCACTCCGATACGGGAGATATAGTATTCAACGGCGAGAGCCTGAAGAAAGTCCCCGGATACAAGATAGTCAACAAAGGACTTTCACTGGTACCGGAAGGAAGAAGGATATTCCTCCAGATGACAGTAGAAGAAAACCTCCAGATGGGAGCTTACTCGAACCCCTCAGGTGAAGCGGAGAGCAAGGAAAGAGTATTCGAACTGTTCCCAAGGCTAAAGGAAAGGCGTTCCCAGATAGCGGGCACACTTTCAGGAGGCGAGCAGCAGATGCTGGCCATGGGAAGAGCTCTCATGTCAAAGCCTAAGCTGATGATGCTGGACGAGCCGTCCATGGGTCTTTCGCCCATACTGGTGGAACAGATATTCGACATTATCAAAAATTTAAACGACGCAGGAACCACCATACTCCTGGTCGAACAGAACGCAGCGGCAGCCCTGGACGTAGCGGACAGAGCCTACGTCATGGAAACAAGCCGCATAGTCATGGAAGGCAACGCCTCTGAACTGAAAGAATCAGACAAGATAAGAAGCGCCTACCTCGGACAGTAAAAAGATAACCCGGAACATCAGTTCCGGGTTTTTGATTGCATCGATCGATCTGTTTCTATCCGAGAAGGCTTCTTACGCAGCCTGTAAGGAGAGTTCCTCTCGCATCCACGAACTCGAACTTAAGGTTCGGTATGGTTGAGACTTCGTCCTTAAGAGCCTCGTGATAACCGGGCATCTTGTACACGGTGCTGCCCTCAAGAGCCAGTTTTAAAGTGCTTCCCTTCGGATAGCCTTTCAGGAGGCATTTGAGCATAAGGGCCACGCAGTGGGCGCCTCTTTTTTGTATGAGCGATACCATTTCCCTGAACTCGTTCCTTTCGGACGTGTTCAGAAAATCGTAGAGTATACCCTCGCCTATGAGGAGCTCAGATACGTCTTTGAGTTCGAAATCCGGCATTCTGCGGCCGAAATACGCATCGGCGCAAAGCTTTATGACTCCGCCAAGATATGCACCTGAAATGAGCTTTTCCACTACGGGCTTAGGACTGTTCAGGTTCTTGCAGAGCTTCTTGTCGTACTTTCCGAAGGGCATTCCTTCGTACTGTCCGCACTCGCTGTTGATTATCATGCCGCTCTTTCTGTCAGTAAAGCAGATATTGAATCCTGTTCCGAGTATGATGCCAATATCCGAGGAAGTCCCGAGCTGCGCAGCAGCAGTGTCGTTTATAATTGAAAAGTTCCTCTGCTTTGCAAGCCTTTTGTTGAGCTCTTTTCCTATGATCTTGCCCTTGGCGTTCTTGATCTTAACTTCCTTTGCAAAGAGCACTATCTTGCCGTCTTTGTTTTCCAGTATCTCGCAAGGGTATGAGAAGCAAAATCCCACGTCTTCGGCATCGTACTTTGAGATCTCATAGGCCATGAGGTCGAAGAACTTGTCTGCAGTTATCTCTTCCTTGATGCCGAACATGGGCATCCTGACCGGCTCTGTGAATGCGCCGTTTTTGAATTCGGCGAATCTCAGATTTGTGCCTCCCGCATCTATGGCGAGTATGTCTCTGTCAGGAAGTTCGCAGTCGGTGCTTTTCTGATAGGTCTTTATCATACCTATGGTGCGCTTTTCCTCGATGTCTGCAAGGATATCTGCTTCGATGGCTTTGTCATCGAAGCACTCGGCGAGCATGCCGCTGTCTTTCATGAAATCGTATACTTTACTCATTTTCTTTTACCTGTGTAGCAGTTAAGCTTCTTTAATGACTATACTTTCCGCATTCTCGAGAGCGGCCTCGATGAGGGCTTCGCAGTCAAGCTTTGACTCGCTTTCCAGTATCTTAGAAAGCTTCGGCTTGGTCACCGGATGCTTTGGAAGGAATACGGTGCAGCAGTCCTCGAAGGGCTGTATGGAAGTCTCAAAGGTGCCTATCTCTCTGGCTATATCTATTATCTGCGTCTTATCCATTGCAATGAGTGGTCTCATTACAGGAATGCTCACCGCAGCGTCGGTGACTACCAGTGAATCAGAGGTCTGGCTTGCCACCTGGCCAAGGCTTTCTCCTGTTATTAGCATCTGGCAATCGCTTTTCTTTGCTATCCTCTCAGCTATTTTCATCATGAACCTTCTTACGAGTATGGTAGTCTCCTCTTCGGGACAGTTCATGACTATGGCTTCCTGTATGGGAAGCAGATTGATGCTGGTCATCTTTATCCTGCCGCAGTAGGTGGTCAGGATCTTAGCAAGATCTTTCACCTTCTCATAGGCTCTTTCAGATGTGTAGGGATAGGAGTGGAAATGGACTGCTTCCACCATCATGCCTCTGTGGGCCATAAGGAAGGTGGCTACCGGTGAATCTATGCCTCCGGAAAGAAGCACAAGGCCTTTTCCGTTGGTGCCGAGAGGCAGGCCTCCGTAGGCCATGATCTTCTCTTCATATACGTAAGCGTAATTTCTTCTGACGTTGACCCAGGCTATAGCTTCCGGTTCGTGGACGTCCACTTTCAGGACCTTGCAGCCTTTGAGCACGCAGGCGCCTACTTCCCTTGCGATCTTGGGAGATTCTATGGCGAAATTCTTGTCAGCCCTTTTGGCTTCCACCTTGAAGGTCTTGATGCCCTTTTCATCTATGAGGCCCTGCATCATGGAAGATGCGACCTTTCCTATTTCATTCACGGTCTCCTCGGGGTTCATGCCTTCGTAGCATATTTCCGTCGCGGGACTTATGGAATCTACGCCGAACACCCTGCCTACCTTTTTCAGAACGGCGGAAGGATCCGTATCAAGAGAAGCCCTGACCAGTATGAGACCCTCTACTCTGTCTACGCTGATCACCTTTTCGTCCTTCAGAGCAGCCTTTATCTTGTTCACAAGAAGGCGCTCGAAATATGACTTGTTATCGCCTTTGAGAGCCGTTTCTCCGCAGCGCACTATATATACTTGTTCGCTCGTGTTGATCATGACCTTTTCACAGCCTTTCTGAGCCTTCTTTGCATGGCAACGTATTTCTTCAGTTTCTCCACTACTACGTCCATCTCCTCTACGGTATTGTCATAGCCGAAGCTGAATCTCACGGCGCCGTCTATGGCCTCGGGGCTTAAGCCCTGAGCAGACAGGACGTGGCTTCCTTTCTTGTGCGAAGAACAGGCAGAGCCTGTGGATACGTAAATCTTATCCTGCTCCAGCATGTGGAGGAGCACTTCTCCCCTGCAGCCGAGGAAACTGACGTTGAGCACCGATGATACTCCGTTTTCCGGAGAGTTGATCTGTATGTCTTCTATCTCTTCCAAAAGCCTCTTCCTGAGATAGTCTTTAGCATCGGGCTTTACCATGTGCGTGTCTTCGACTGCAGCTCCGAAACCTGCAATGCCGGGGACGTTTTCCGTGCCGGACCTGAATCCGGCTTCCTGTCCGCCGCCAAGGATATAGGGAGGGATGTGAAGGCCGCTTCTTACGTAAAGAGCTCCTATGCCCTTGCTGGCGTGGACCTTGTGCCCTGACAGGCTTATCATGTCCACACCCATCCTGTTTACGTCAAGATCTATCTTGCCGTAGGACTGAACGCAGTCGGAGTGGAATATGATATTGGGATATTTCTTTATTTCCTTTGAGATCTCCTCTATGGGGAATATGGCTCCTGTCTCATTGTTGACGTGCATGACGCTTACGAAGACAGTATCTTCATTGAGCAGCTTCCTGAAAGCGTCCATATCGAGGTTGCCGTCGGAAAGGACAGGTATGTACTGAACGTCTGCGCCTTCCTGCTGAAGTTTTTCAAAGCATCTGAGGACTGCCGGATGCTCTACGGCTGTCGTTATGATACGCTTGCCCTGCTTTTTCCTTGCGTTCCAGGCTCCGAATATGGCCGTGTCGTCGCTTTCGCTGCCGCAGGATGTGAAGAAAACTTCCGAAGGATCTGCACCTATGGACTTTGCTATGACTTCCCTTGCGTGCTTTACTATCTTTTCGGCGTCCAGCCCCACATTGTAGAGGGATGAAGGATTTCCGAAATTCTCAGTAAGGGCGTCGGTCATGGCGTCAAGGCATGCTTTGCTCGGTTTAGTTGTAGCTGAATTGTCGAGATAAATCATTTTCCTAAAAGAAAGCCCGCATAAAGCGGGCTGTATGTACTGTGCAGATGTGAAACTATTTTGCGTATTCTACTGCTCTTGTTTCCCTTATTACATTGACCTTGATCTGGCCCGGATACTCAAGTTCACTTTCGATCTTCTTGGAGATATCCCTTGCGAGCATCTGGATCTCACCGTCAGATACCTGATCGGGCTTTGCGATGATCCTGATCTCTCTTCCTGCCTGGATGGCGTAAGAAGATTCGACGCCCGGCGTGGAGTTGGCGATCTCTTCGAGGTTCTGGAGCCTCTTGATGTAGGTGTCGAGAGTCTCTCTCCTGGCTCCGGGTCTTGCCGCTGACAAAGCGTCTGCTGCAGCTACGAGAACTCCTTCGGCGCAGGTGTACTCATAATCTCCGTGGTGGGAAGCCATGCAGCCTATGACAGCTTCGCTCTCCTTATACTTTCTGAGTATCTCCATACCCAGGTCTACGTGGGTGCCTTGCTGCTCGTGGTCTATGGCTTTGCCTATGTCATGGAGCAGTCCTGCTCTTTGGGCGAGCCTTACGTCAAAGCCCAGTTCTCCGGCCATGAGTCCTGCCAGGTGAGCTACTTCCTTTGAGTGATTGAGCACGTTCTGTCCGTAACTCGTTCTGTAGCGGAGCCTTCCAAGTATCTTTACCAGTTCCGGATGGACTCCGTTGATCCCCAGTTCGAAGATGGCTGCTTCGCCTTCTTCCTTGATGGTCCTTTCCACTTCTTTGGTGGATTTTTCGACTATCTCTTCTATCCTTGCCGGATGGATACGTCCGTCCACGATGAGTTTTTCAAGGGAGAGCCTTGCTATCTCTCTTCTGACCGGATCGAATCCTGAAAGGATGACTGCTTCCGGCGTATCGTCTATGATCAGGTCTATACCTGTTGCCTGCTCTATAGCTCTGATGTTCCTTCCCTCACGTCCGATGATACGTCCTTTCATCTCATCGTTGGGAAGGGGTACTACAGATACTGTGGTCTCTGCCACCTGATCTGCAGCGCAGCGCTGGATGGCCATCGTGATTATCTCTTTGGCGTTCTTGTCTGCTTCTTCTTTGGCCTTGCTCTCGATATCCTTTATCATGATGGATGCTTCGCGGCGAACTTCGTGTTCTATGTCGCGAAGGAGCATTGCCTTTGCCTCTTCGGCTGTGCAGCCGGAGATCCTCTCCAGCTCATCGACTTGCTTTTTGAGTATCTCGTCGATGTTCTTTTCCTTGTCTGTAAGGGACTGCATCTTTCTGTTGATGCCTTCCTCTTTTTTCTCGATATTTTCAAGTTTGCGGTCTATGGACTCTTCCTTCTGGCTGATCCTGTTCTCCGCTTTCTTGACATCTTCTCTGCGTTCGCGGATCTCTTTTTCCGCGTCCATACGGATCTGATGTGCCTCTTTTCTGGCGTCCGTGAGAGTATCCTTTCTTAAGGCCTCTGCACGATTCTCTGCATCGAGTATTAAATTTTTAGCTTGTGTTTCAGCGCTTCCGACCAGTTTCTCCGCGTGGTTCTTGCGCAAAATATATCCAAAAAGTATACCGATAATCAGAGCTACGACGCCAATGATTGCGTACTTCATTGTTCGTACCTCCGTGAAAATATTTTGATGTATTAATATATATAGGTAAAGTATATTTATACTATCACTACATAATACTATCAAAACATATGTTTAGTCAAACAAAAATGTCGCCATCAGGCGACAATTCTTGTTGCTATCTCTATAAAAGTCTTTATGTAGTAGGATGAGCCCAGCTGAACTATGGGAGTTCCGTCGTTGTTTGCGAAATCTATGTCCTCGTCGTAGGATAAAATGCCTGCCAGCGGTATGTCCATGGTCTGGGATATGGACTCAAGGCTCGGCTCTCTCTTAAGAGCGTTCTCCGTCACTTTGTTGATGACGAAGTACCTGTCTTCAAGGCCTATCTCGTCCAGCCGTCTGTTGACGGCATCAGTATTTCTGACGCTCAAGTAGTCAAGGGTCGTCACAAGAAGAGCCGTGTCCGCATCTTCCGCTATATACTCAAGGAACCGTCCTATGGTCACAGGACAGTCTACCAATATGTAGTCGTAGGAGTTTTTAAGTACCGAGAAGAGCATGGCGAGCTTTTGCGAATTTAGGCCCGCTACGCTCTTGCACTGGGGACAGGGCAAAAGGAAAAGTCCGTCGCAGCTGTCGCTTTCGATGATGGTCTTTTCAAGGCTGCACACGTCGCCTATATAGTCCCCAAGGTCAAAGAGTACCCTGTTTTCCATGCCAAGATAAATATCGTCGTTACGAAGTCCGATATTCATATCACAAATAAGGACTCTCGCCCCGGAGTTTGCCAGGACGACGCCTAAATTTGCCGTTATAGTAGTTGTACCGCTGCCACCCTTTCCGGAGGTGACCAATATCATCTTGCTCATGGTATATAGATATTACCAAAAGAGCAGGATAAAGAAAAGCGGAAAATCATCAAAATGGCTTGAAATTTCAAAGTTTTTCTGCTTTTTTGATCAAGCCTGATTCTTTGAAAGAGCAGTAAGTCCCGTCTCCTATGATCAAATGGTCCATAACATCTATGCCTATGATCTTTCCTGCAGAGATGAGTATCTCAGTCGTACGTATATCACCTTCGCTGGGAGAAGGATCTCCCGACGGGTGGTTGTGGGCCAGAACAATGGCGTTGGCCCCTGTCCTTATGGCGTCGGCAAAGACTTCCCTTGCAACAGCCGAGGTGTGAGCAAGGCCTCCCATGGACACGTCCACTGTTTTAATGATCTCAAGTTTTGAGTTGAACATGGCTATGCGAAGGACCTCTTTGTGGAAGTTCCTCATGTCGCTGAAGTGCTTTGCAAGAGCATCCGGCGTATCCAAAAGAAACTTTTCCTTTGGCGTGGAGTAGACCCTTTTGCCGAATTCAACAGCCGCAGCCAATTTGCAAGCCGTGGCTTTACCTATGCCCTTTATCCTGCAGTACTCCTGGGGCATGTAGTTGGAAAATGACGATATGACGCCTTTTTCAGAGCTTAGGAGCCTGTATGCAAGTTCAAGAGCCGAATCCTTCTGTGTTCCCGATGAAATGATGATGGCAAGAAGCTCCGCATTGGAAAGACCCTGGGCTCCGTACTTAAGGAGCCTTTCCCTTGGCCTTTCGCTTTCTGTCATATCTTTTATCCCTAATCCCGATACCTCTTTTTCCATACAAAAACCTGTCCTTTCAAAAATGGAATATTTTACCATTTATTGTAAAGGACAGGTCTCAAATTTTCAATAGCTAAGCTCTACTTTTCAGCCTTTTTTTCTGCTCTCTTTGCTTTTCTTTCTTCTTTTGTTCCGAAAAAGCTCTCAAGTACGGGAACGAGAACGAAGGCTGTGATGCCTGCTGTGAATCCGCCGTTGTAGAGGCAGAAACCGCCGTGAAGAGCCGGTACGTTCATGACCAGGAGAGCATGGATAGCTCCGGCAACGACTCCTGCGAAGAAGCCGAATTTACCTGCGATGGGAGCAAGGCCGCTTGCAAAGCAAAGGCCGACCAGCATAGCCTGGGTGGTAAGGGTCCATGCAGATGCTTCTACCACTCCGAAGTATACGCATGCGAAGGGCACGAGGGATGCCAGGAAATATCCTATCATGATGGGGAATACTGTCCTTGGCTGCGCGCCCTGTGCTGAGAAGGAATGCATGCACATGATGGCTCCCATGGTGGCTCCCGTGAACTTGGCTGCGGAGAACGTGAGGCTGCCGTCAGTCATTGTGAATCCGTGTACCGCGTTGAAGTAAAGGAGAATGAAGAGTCCGTAAAGTCCCATGCTGATGAGGGTCGCCGGCACTCCGAATTCTGCGGTGTAATCCACTTTGTATCCGTCGCTTTGCCAGAGCTTTTTATAGTTCTTGAAGCAGTCCTTATCCATCATGCATCCGGCAAGAGCCATGGCTGCGAAAACGATGATAAAGAACATGTTGACGAAGGTCTTGTCTCCGTTTCCGAGATCCGTGTTTGACGGAACTGCGATGCCTGTAGATTTATAGAGAAGGCACAGCACTACGAATGCGAGGAAGCCTGCTGCAGGTCCTGCGTTGTAGAGGTCATAGCCCTTGTGGAAGTTTGCAGACTGTCCGCAAAGAGCCGGCATGACGCAGCCTACTACGATGCCCAGAAGCAGTGCTCCTGCAAGGCCCCAGAAACTGAAGCCTCTGGCTTCTGCCTGAGGATATCTGAAGAGCAGATCCCCTGCGAAAGGAGCCAGCGCTGTCGAGAAGAATGCGAAGTTGATGACCGATCCGAAAGTGACCTTCTTGATCCTGGAATAGATAAATCCTCCGATAATGAAGGGCCACATGGTGATGAAGGTCATGCCGAAGGTACCGAAACCGACGTTGAGCCAGTACGCTGCAACTGTCAGTCCGTTGCATTTTGCCTTTGTGAGAGCGAGAAGGGCGCAAACCGTAAGACCAATGATACCGGTGTTGAGGAAGGCTCCGCCTACTCCTCCGAGTTTGAAGTAGTCTCTTGTGAACTGAGACGGTGAAAGATTGATGGTCAGGCAGCCCTTAAGGGTCTCAACTACGTTTCCTTTAAAGAGCGCCGCAACTACGAATGCGAGGCTGACGAGGGTGAGCGTCAGGAGTATCCTCTTGCTGTCGCTGACTTCTTTTGCTTTTGCCATGGTTACATGTTCCTTTCTGTATTTATGAATAATATCATTTTAAGGCTTTTTGAAAACCCAGATCTGCTGTACCTTGTAGGTCACGACGTAGAGAAGTACGTCCACGAGGAGCTTCAGTATGGTCCTGCCGAAACCCACTATGCCGGCCTTTGCCGCAAGGGCGAAGACCAGGGTGCAAAGTACGTAAGCTACGCCGTAATGGAGCAGCGCCGTGATCGCATATTTGACCGCAGACTTGGCTCCGCTCTCTTCGCTCTTGAACACCCACTTGTAATTGACGGTGAAGTTGAAGGTAGCTGAGATGAGCCTTGCGATGCCCGTTGTCAGGAAGGTCTGGATCCATATGTTAGCCACGTTCTTGAATATGGAATTCAAAATGGTGAAGGCTGTCAGATCCACCACCGCAGCTGCCACGGAGCTTGCCACGTACTTAAGGGAAGTGGCTTTGGCCAGTATGGGTTTATATATCCTGATGGAGTCAGTCCACTTGTTGAAGTGAGACCCGCTGTTGTCTTCGCTGTATACGGTCTTGATCTCGACCTCTGAATAGGGGATCTTGTTCTCGCTCATGTACATGAGCATATTGCTCTCGTATTCGTAGCGCTCCCCTTCCACTTCCGTCAGCGCCTTTAAGTATTTCCTCGGGAAACCTCTGAGCCCCGTCTGAGCGTCCTTAAGGTCCATACCGAAAAAGAGCTTGAAGATGCCGGCAGTTATCTTGTTGCCCATCTTGTTCGTGAAGGGCACGTTCTCTTCCTTGAAAGTTCTGCTGCCGAATACTATGTTGTCCGGCTGCCTCTTCATCTCTTCAGCCACGCGGACCGAGTCTTCGGGTGCGTGCTGACCGTCGCCGTCGATGGTAATGGCGCCGGCGATATGAGGCATGTTTTCAAGTATATAGCTAAAGGCCGTCTTCAAAGCACAGCCCTTTCCTCTGTTGACTTCATGGACCAGCAGAGTGCATCCGGGATGCTCTTCCACTGCTTTTCTGAAAGGTCCTTTATGATCTTCATCCGATCCGTCGTCAACTATGATTATATTTTCGAATCCGGCGGCAGACATACCGTCTACTACCATGTTGAGATTCTTATCCGGATCCAGAGAAGGTACTATTATTGCGATATCATTCATATATACTAATCTTCCTGAGAAAGAATAAATACGTTGGATGTGAGGACGTTGAACATATCGAGGTTCAAAGACTTGACCTTCCACTCGCCCTGGTATTTGACCAGTTCTACAGGTATGGTCGTTTCTTTAGTTCCAAGTCCTTCGGACTCCACTGCATCTGCTATGCACTGGTAAAGGAAGGCATCGATCTCCGTGGACAGGGTCTCTGAGTCGGTCTTTTTCGGACCTCCGCCGGGACCTGAGAGCCAGCCTTCAAAACCGTCGCTTCCCATCATGTTAGATGTTTTTGCCATATATACAAGTGATGCCGCTCTCATGACTTCCGTGGCATCTTTGTACTTCACTTTGACGCTGGCGATGCCCGTGATATCATCAAGGCTTATGTCCCCTACTTCGTATTCAAGTTCGGAAGCCCAGGTCTTGACAAGTTCAAGGACCTCGGCGGGGAGTATGTAGAGCTTTTGGTTCATATATGAAAAGTCCGTAGATGAAGTGGCCTTTGAGATACCCTCGAGGTCAAAGTTCTTGATAAGCTCCATATATGATCCCACCATTTCCTTGGCAGGCTCTGTTTCGTCGGTTTTGGCTCCGCAGGATGCGAAGGAAAAAGCCAGAAGAATGCACAGTGCAAGGCAAAAAAATTTTTTCATATGACACCTATTATATTCCGGGCACAGCCCTTGAGATATGTAATATCATCCTAAAATACTTCCTTGTATTATACAACATTTCGCACATTAATAACATAAAAAAATAGGACGATACACAATGCAAAAAAGATGCCAAAACGGCATCTTTTTGCATTGGTGGACGATACAGGACTTGAACCTGCGACCTCCCGCGTGTGAGGCGGGCGCTCTAACCAGCTGAGCTAACCGTCCGCATCCGGACGCTGTTTTTCAGCGTCCGAAGAAGATAATACTACTCTTTGAGCGATATTTCAATAGTTTACAGACTGCACATGTAGTTGAATGTACGGATGAGCTGGCTGGTGTAGCCGTTCTCGTTGTCGTACCATGCAGTGATCCTGACCTCATAGAGTCCGTCTCCGAGGTCGCATACCATCGTCTGGCTTGCGTCGAAGAGAGAACCACAGGTGTTTCCTACGATATCGGTGGAAACGATCTCTTCGTCCGTATATCCGAAGGAGTCGCTCTGAGCTGCCTTCATAGCCTCGTTGATCTTGGCTACTGTGAGTTCTTCATTGCATCTTACGACTGCGTCGAGGATGGTGATGGAACCTGCAGGAACAGGAACTCTCATTGCGTTTCCTACGAGTTTGCCCTTGAGTTCAGGGATTACGTTTGCGATAGCCTTTGCAGCGCCTGTGGTGTTGGGAACGATGTTGACAGCACCTGCTCTTGCTCTTCTGAAGTCACCCTTGCGGTGCGGTCCGTCGAGGATCATCTGGTCGCCTGTGTATGCGTGAACTGTTGTCATCATACCGGAGAGGATGGTGGTCATCTCGTGGAGGACCTTGGTCATGGGTGCGAGGCAGTTGGTGGTGCAGGATGCGCCGGATACGATGGTGTCTTCCTTCTTGAGGATGTTCTGGTTTACACCGTATACGACTGTGGGGAGATCATCTCCTGCAGGAGCGGAAATGAGGACCTTCTTTGCACCGGCATCCAGGTGAGCCTGGGACTTTGCCTTGCTTGTATAGAATCCTGTGCACTCGAGTACTACGTCGATGTCAAGATCTTTCCAGGGAAGCTTGGAAGCGTCTGCTTCTTTGTAGATAGTGATCTCTTTTCCATCGATGGTGATTGAGTTCTCACCGGCCTTAATGTCATGACCTTCCCATCTCTTCTGAGCGCTGTCATACTTCAGAAGATATGCGAGCATATCAGGGCTTGTGAGGTCGTTGATCGCGACTACCTCAAATCTGTCGTCGCCGTGGAGCTGACGATAAGCGAGTCTTCCGATTCTTCCGAATCCGTTAATTGCTACTTTGATCATTTCTTTTTACTTCTCCTTCTTTTGCTTTTATTGTATGTTCGAAGTATTAAAACTATTAAAACGAATAATAGGAACAAACCACCAATACTCATTATAACAATCTTCTTGATTTTATCAAGTCTGGCTTTCTTCTCAGCCTCTTCTCTTGCTATGCGCTCGGCTTCTTTCCTTT